>DCEG01000053.1:11372-25216 GCA_002316835.1 Bacteroidales bacterium UBA1035
GAAGTTTAGCAGTTGATTTCTTCGACCTGCTTTTTTTAGAAAATTTTAGTGTACTTGTGACAATAAGGTTTTGTACCCTTATATGCATAATACTGTTGGTGATAATCCTCTGCTTTCCAAAATGTTGATGCAGGCTTAAGCATGGTTGCTACTTTGTATCCTTTGGCTGTCAATATAGCTATATATTTTTCTGCTATCTCCTTTTCCTGTGGTGTTGAATAAAAAATGCAGGACAGATATTGCGGTCCGATATCTGGTCCTTGTCCGTTGGTTTGCGTAAAGTCATGTGTTTCGAAAAATAATTTCACCATTTCTTCGTACGTTGTTTCCGCCGGATTGAACAGAACTTCGGTAGTCTCCAGATGACCGGTATTTCTCTGACAAACCTGCTCGTATGTGGGATTATCCACATGGCCTCCCATGAAACCAACAGCTGTTTTTTTTACCCCCTTACCTCTCATAAAGTAATATTCCGTTCCCCAAAAACAACCTGATGCAAAATATCCTTTTCGCAAATCAGAATTATCGGCGGGAATGAACTTCATAGAAATAGAGTTTACACAATGACGTGTTTGTTTGGCCGTAAAGCCTTCGTTCAGGAAAACATGTCCTAAATGCGCTCCGCAATTGTTACAAAGAATTTCGGTACGACGACCGTCAGCATCACGAACGCGTTTCACGGCACCTTCAATTTCATCGTCGAAAGAAGGCCAGCCGCAATGTCCGTCAAATTTGTCTTCAGAACGATAAAGTGGAGCATCACAACGTTTACAGACGTAAGTTCCGGCATCTGTAACGTTCAATAAGTCGCCCGTAAAAGGTCGTTCGGTTCCTTTATGTAAAATGACAAACTCCTCTTCAGGAGTTAATTGATTAAATCCCATAGTCATATATTGTTTTAAATTTATCTTTTCTTTACTTTTTTGCGCACACATTGTAAAAGTAGTGCCTACAAAAATAAGTAACAGAATTATTCGTAAACATCTCATCTTCTGTAATTTTTAAATTAACCCATATCTTGTTACTAAACGTAACTTGCAAAACCATACCATTTCCGGTATTTTAAATAATCCAGATTACTATCGTTATCAAATGCTTCCCGTTCAAATCCGATATTTCTGTAAGCTTCCAGCCTGTTCTTATAAATTATCCACTTAATTATCCATTCTATAACGTACCAGACATAAAACCCAATAACCATTAACTCAAGCATCTGCCTGGTATGAATCAGTTCGTGATTAATAATCCGCCGGCTTAATGCCGGATGTTCTTTTCTTGCGAAAACCACACCGAACAGATTTATAGCACGAAATCCTTTAAAAGGTAAATATTTAGAGTAAATAATCTTCAAATCATCAATTCCTGATGTTATTCGCTTCGCGTGATTCGTTGCGACTAACAATAATTAAACTCAACGACGAATATCAACTAAGTATCAAACAAATGTCCATTGAATACTGAAACAAATTTATTGATTCCTAACTTTCAAAGTTAGGAACAATCTGTAAATTTTGTAACTTTGTACCCTTAAAAATAAATAAAACAGATATGGATAAGAATTTCTCACCAACTCTTCCTTATAAAGTGGCCGATATTTCGCTTGCAGAATTCGGACGCAAAGAAATTGAAATAGCCGAACACGAAATGCCTGGTTTAATGTCGATTCGAAAAAAATATGCATCGGAAAAGCCATTAAAAGGAGCGCGTGTAACAGGTTCACTGCACATGACTATACAAACTGCCGTGTTGATTGAAACACTGGCCGAACTGGGCGCCGATGTTCGCTGGGCGAGCTGCAATATCTTCTCAACGCAAGATCACGCCGCCGCCGCAATAGCTGCCGCGGGAATTCCCGTTTTTGCCTGGAAAGGCGAAACGCTGGAAGAATACTGGTGGTGCACAGAGATGGCATTGCGATTTCCTGACGGAAAAGGACCTAATTTGATTGTTGATGACGGTGGTGATGCATCGCTTTTGGTACATTTGGGATATCAAGCAGAAAACGATGCGAAAACCATCGACAGAACAGGCTCAAATCGTGAAGAGCAGGTTATTTTGGATACGTTGAACCGAATTCTGAAAGAAGATAATCAACGCTGGCACCGCACTGTGGCCGAACTGAAAGGAATTTCAGAAGAAACCACTACCGGTGTTCATCGTTTGTATCAAATGATGGAGCGCGGCGAGTTGCTAGTTCCGGCCATAAATGTGAACGACTCGGTAACCAAATCGAAATTTGATAACCTTTACGGTTGTCGCGAATCTCTTGCCGACGGCATTAAACGTGCAACCGATGTAATGATAGCCGGGAAAGTGGTTGTGGTGCTTGGTTATGGCGACGTGGGAAAAGGTTGTGCTAAGTCTATGCGCTCCTACGGAGCAAGGGTCATTGTTACGGAAATCGACCCAATTTGTGCGCTGCAAGCTGCTATGGAAGGATTTCAGGTAACAACTATGGAAGAAGCCGTGAAAGAAGGCAATATTTTTGTAACTACCACCGGAAATAAAGACGTGGTTACAATTGAACATATGCGTGAGATGAAAGATCAGGCAATCGTCTGCAATATCGGACATTTCGACAATGAAATTCAAGTGGATAAATTAATAAGTTTCCCGGGAATTATTCATACCAATATAAAACCGCAGGTGGATAAATACACTTTCCCGAAGGGAAATTCAATTTTTCTGCTCGCCGAGGGCCGTTTAGTGAATTTGGGTTGCGCTACCGGGCATCCATCGTTTGTGATGAGCAATTCGTTTGCCAACCAGACACTGGCACAAATCGATTTGTGGAAAAACAACTACGAAGTAGGCGTTTACCGTCTCTCCAAACAATTGGACGAAGAAGTTGCGCGACTCCATCTGGAGCAAATCGGAGTGAAGCTCACTACCCTGACACCTGAACAAGCCGATTACATCGGGGTAAATGTTGAAGGCCCGTTCAAACCGGAACATTATCGTTACTAGCTAGTTATCATAATTGTTAAAAAAATATTGCAATTTTATCTCAACAAGTTTTGATTTTTAAAAATTTTTGAATTACCTTTGCACTCGCTTTTGCAAGAAAGCACTTAGGCTGATTCGCTAGCTCAGCAGGTAGAGCACATCCCTTTTAAGGATGGGGTCCTGGGTTCGAGCCCCAGGCGGATCACAAAAACGAACTCCTGCACACGAAAACAGGAGTTTTATTTCATAAATACAAATTTCTAACATTTACAAAAACTACTAAATGGCAACAAAACTGCGTTTACAAAGAAGAGGCCGTAAAAATTACGCCTTCTACCAGATTATCGTTGCAGATAGCAGAGCTCCACGTGATGGAAAGTACATTGAAAGGATCGGATCTTACAACCCGAACACCAATCCTGCTACTATCACTTTAGATTTCGACAGAGCTTTGTATTGGCTGCAAGTTGGTGCTCAACCCACCGACACCGTTCGTAACATTTTATCAGACGAAGGTGTATTAATGAAAAAACATCTCCTTGGAGGTGTGGCAAAAGGCGCTTTTGACGAAGCGGAAGCTGAAAAGAGATTTGAAACCTGGAAAAATTCCAAACACCAGGCTATCCAAAAATTAAAAAATAAAGATGAAGAAGCACAACGTGCTGCTGAAAAAGCCAGATTAGATGCTGAAAAAGAAATAAACAAAGCGAAAGCTGAGGAGCTGGCAAAGAAAAAAGCTGAAGCAGATGCAGCAAACAGTCCTGCTGAAGAAGAAACGGTTGAAGAAGTTGTGGAAACAGTGGAAACAGAAACTCCTGAAGCAGTAGAACCTACAGCAGAGGAACCGAAAGGTGAAACTCCGGCTGAAGAACCAAAAGCAGAATAATTAGTTTAATCATGTATACTTTTAAATGCGCCAAACGGCGCATTTTTTTTTGTTTTCAAAACAAACAATTAACTTTTTTTACAGATAAATTACCCTTAACAAATTCGTAACATCCATTTTAAAGACTAAATTTGCAGATTGGTTACTAATTTACCCAATTTGTATTTCCATTTATAAAATAATCGGGAAAATGAAAAAGGAAACAAAAGAGAGAATGGTTAAAACGCTAAATATAATAGCGAAAGACCGAAAAAGGACTAATATATTAAAAAGCTCAGAACAGAAATTAATAGCCTATTTGGTTCAAAAAATTCCTACTTGGATAAATTCTGACGGTCTCACGGCTATTGGCTTTTTTGGCAACGTTATGGTTGCTTCAAGCATCGTTTTAGGAGCATTTTTTAGTCGATACTGGTTGTTGCTGTCTATCATTGGATTTGCTATCAACTGGTTTGGCGATTCACTCGATGGTAGAATTGCATATTACAGAAACAAACCGCGCAAATGGTACGGATTTTCACTGGATATTACTGTCGATTGGGTAGGCACAATATTAATTGGTCTAGGGTTTATGATTTATTCGCAAGGTCCATGGAAATATCTCGGATTTTTGTTTGTAGTTTTATACGGTTGGCAAATGATCACCGCTCAGCTCAGGTATAAAGTCGGCGGACAATATTCAATCGACTCCGGTATATTCGGGCCTACTGAAGTACGTATCATTCTTGGTATTATTATTACACTTGAAGTATTTTTCCCCGGCTCCATCTATTATCTGGTAACTTTAGCAATTGCTTTTTTAATCTATTCGAACATAATGGAAGCAAAGAAATTATTGAATCTTGCTGATATTCGAGATGCTGAGGAAAAAAGGATAAAAGCTGAGGACCTTCAAAATCAACAAAGAGAAAACGCTTAATAATGCATTAACAGCAGCTAAAACCCGATACTAATCTATCGGTTTTTTTTACCGCCAATAAGTTGTTGTTTTATACAGCTATTCCTTGCTACGCAAATTTTCCCTAAAAAAGAAGCTGTGTTTTAACATTTCTCTTAAATAATGTTGTAAGTGGTTGTTTTTTACGTTCTTTTATAATTTTAAGACGATATGTTAAACAAAAAAGTCGTTTATTTGTTAAATTAATAACTTAAAACGATCTTTAATATTTTAAATTTGTCAACTAAAAACGGAGATAGGTAAAGCAAAAGTATGAAAAAATCGACTATCTGGTTACTTGCAGTAGTTATGTTCGTAGCTTTCTTCTCGTTGCTATTCCTTCAGGTAAGATATATGAAAGCAAGTATGTCTGTGAGAGAGCAGCAATTTAATGAAATGGTGAAGCGGAGCCTGATAAATGTATCGAGAGATTTGGAACAAGAGCAAACACGACGATATCTTGAAGAAGATATGCTTGAGTCAGAAAGCAGATACTCTCACTATGCACAGCCAAGAACTTCAACCAATATTGTTACGGAACGAACAACGGCAGCCATTACTCATCCCGATGGAAGTGAAACAAGAATTGAGCAAATCATTCAAAATCAGAGCTCTATTGACGAAATTGGAAAAGGTGGTGTGTTTTTATCGCCGCGACATGGCGTTAACACCATTTCCAAAACTTCGTTTGACCTGCAGCAATCGTTTTCGAAACGATACTTACATGAACAGGGACTCATGAATGAGGTTATTTTGAAACTCTTGTACAGAGCAAGCAATGATCCGATTGAAGAACGAATAAATTTTTATAATCTTGACAAATATATCAGATCTGAATTACTGAACAGCGCTTTAAACGTTCCCTACAGTTTTCAGGTCATTGATTTTAACAACAGGATAGTTTATTCATCTCCCGGATTTTCTACAAAAGACGAAAAATCAACTTACACTCAGATTCTGTTTCCAAATGATCCTCCATCGAAACTGAACTCGTTGAAGGTATATTTTCCAACAAAAAGAGATTTTGTGTATAGTGAACTTTCATTCTTTGTGCCGTCATTGATATTTACGCTTATTCTTTTGATAACGTTTATCTTCACAATAGTAAGCCTTTTCAGACAAAAGCGTTTGTCTGAAATGAAAAACGATTTCATAAACAACATGACTCACGAGTTAAAAACACCAGTGTCTACGATTTCACTGGCATCGCAAATGCTGAAAGACGAATCAATCACTAAATCACCCGAAGTGTTTAAACACGTAGCGGGAGTGATCAACGATGAAACAAAACGATTGAGCTTTCAAGTGGAGAAAGTGTTGCAAATGTCGTTGTTCGATAAACAAAAAGCTACACTAAAAATTAAAGAAGTGGATTTAAACGATATCATTGTAAATGTTGCAAACACACACATTTTGAAGGTAGAGAAATTCAATGGTGAACTCGATATTGATCTGCAGGCAGATCACACGATGGTAAATATTGACGAAATGCATTTTACCAACGTGCTTTTCAACCTGCTCGACAATGCACTGAAGTACAAGAGAGAAGATGTGCAGCCTGTTCTAATGATTCGAACCCGAAACGAGGGCAGCAGAATTATTATTGCAGTAGAAGACAACGGAATTGGGATAAAGAAAGAAGATGTGAAAAAGATATTTGACAGATTTTATCGCGTTTCCACCGGAAACATTCACGATGTGAAAGGATTTGGATTGGGGCTTGCTTACGTGAAAAAAATCGTAACTGATTTAGGAGGTACAATTCGTGCAGAAAGCGAATTGGGAAAAGGAACAAAATTTTTAATAAGTTTACCCGTTATAACACAAAAATGATATGGAAGAAAAATTAAAACTATTTTTATGCGAAGATGATGAAAATCTTGGCATGTTGCTCAGAGAATATCTGCAGGCAAAAGGGTTTGAAACAGACCTTTTCCCCGATGGAGAAGCAGGTTTCAGAGGATTCGTAAAAACAAAGTACGACTTGTGCATTGTCGATGTAATGATGCCAAAAAAAGACGGTATTACGCTGGTTAAGGAAATCAGAACTATCAACACTGAAATCCCCGTAATATTTTTGACCGCCAAAAATATGAAAGATGACGTGCTGGAAGGATTCAAAGCAGGTGCAGACGATTACATTACCAAACCATTTAGTATGGAGGAGTTGGTACTTCGTATCGAAGCCATCATCCGTCGCGTGAAAGGTAAAAAATCAAAAGAACAGCAAGTCTATAAATTTGGTGAAATGACTTTTGATACACAAAAGCAAATCTTACAAATTGGCGACGAGCAAACCAAGCTTACCACAAAAGAATCGGAATTGCTTTCATTGCTTTGCTCACACGCAAACGACATTTTGGAGCGCAACCACGCTCTGAAGCAAATCTGGGAAGAAGACACCTATTTCAACGCTCGCAGCATGGATGTGTATATCACCAAGTTGCGTAAACTATTGAAACCCGAATCAAACATCGAAATCATCAATATTCACGGGAAAGGATACAAACTGATTGTTCCTACTGAGGATGAAAGTGAAAACGCTTGATCTCAAGTGAAATATATCGAAAAGCCGCTCAAACGAGCGGCTTTTTTTGTACTGTTGCGTGTGAAAACCAATGAATATAATTAACTTTGTAAAAAACTATGAAATGGTACATTCAATGACCGGCTACGGAAAAGCCGTTATAGAACTTCCGCACAAAAAACTAACTATTGAAATCAAATCACTGAACAGCAAGCAGTTCGATTTATTCACAAGAATTCCAATGCTCTACCGGGAAAAGGAGATCGGCTTGCGAAACGACCTGTCTAAAAAGCTCGAACGCGGTAAAATAGACCTTTCATTCACCGTTGAACATATTTCAAGAGATGTTTCTTCCACTATTGATCATACCCTGCTCAAGCAATACCATCAGGAAATAAAATCATTGGCACAGGAAATGGAAATCGATGAACCGCAAGATTGGTTCAGAACGTTGCTCTGCATGCCGGATGTGATGAAACAAGATGTAGAAGAACTGAACGAGGAAGAATGGTCAGTCATCGAAAAAACTATCGAAAAGGCCGTAAATGAGCTTATCAGCTTTCGGATTCAGGAGGGGGAAATGCTAAAAAACATATTGATGGAGAAAATTTCAAATATCAGAAAATTATTGCAAGACATTGAACCTTACGAAAGTGAACGGATAGAAAAAGTAAAATCGCGTATCTACGACGGACTAGCCACTCTCGAAAATAAAGAATACGACGCCAATCGATTTGAGCAGGAAATGATCTATTACATTGAAAAATTAGATGTAAATGAAGAAAAATCACGCCTGACCAACCATTTGGATTATTTTAACGAAACCCTAGATAATCAAAAATCACAAGGTAAAAAACTAGGATTTATCGCACAGGAGTTGGGACGTGAAATAAATACACTAGGTTCAAAATCTAATCATTACGAAATGCAACGTATTGTAGTTCAAATGAAAGATGAACTGGAACAGATAAAAGAACAAATATTGAATGTATTGTAAATGACACGTAGAAACGCATGACCGTGCGTTTCTACAACAATCATATATTTAACCGTTATGTCAAAATTAGTTATCTTCTCGGCACCATCAGGTGCAGGAAAATCAACCATCGTGCGCCACATGCTGGAACGAGATTTAAACCTGCAATTCTCTATATCGGCAACCAGCCGATTACCACGCGGTGAAGAAAAAAATGGGGTAGAATATTTTTTCCTTACTCCACAAGAGTTTAAAGAACAAATCGCTAACGGCAATTTTCTGGAGTATGAAGAAGTATATCCCGATAAATTTTACGGCACGCTGAAAAGTGAAGTAGAGCGCATTCTTGCCGAAGGCAAAAACGTAGTTTTCGATATCGATTGCATTGGTGGACTCAACGTGAAACGAATATACGGCGAGCGAGCATTGAGTATTTTTGTGATGCCTCCGTCGGTAGAAGTGTTACGCGAACGCTTAGAAAAACGCGGAACCGACTTGCCGAAAGTTATAGAGAAACGCCTGGCCAAAGCCGAATACGAAATAAGTTTTGCTTCGCAATTCGATTTAGTTGTGATGAACGACGATTTCGACAGAGCAAAAGAAGAGGTTTACACTGCGATAAAAGAGTTTATAAAATAGAAATCAGAAGTTGGAAGTAAAGAAATAAAGAAGTTAATTTCAAAACATTTTACTATACAAGTCGAACCATATGAATCGCTTAAAATTATCACTGTTATTTATTGCTCTTTTTATTCCGTTTCTCCTTTTCTCAACAGAAATAAAGAAAGAGAGCCGCGTTTTTGCCGTAAAAGACAATCAGGAACTGAAAATGGATATTTATTCCATCGATTCGGTTTTTACGGCAAAACAACCCTGCCTTATGTTTGTTTTCGGCGGAGGGTTCAAGGAAGGGACACGCGACGCGGAACTCTATGAAGATTATTTCGATTATTTTGCAAACAAAGGCTTTAAGGTGGTTTCAATCGATTACCGATTGGGCATGAAAGGACAGAAAGCGCCGACTATTTTCAACAATAAACCGTTGCAAATTGCCATAGCTATGGCAGTTTCCGATATTTATTCTGCAACCAACTATTTACTTCAACATGCCAATGCATTAAATATCGATCCATCGCAAATTATCATCAGCGGATCCAGTGCAGGAGCAATGACTGTTCTTCAAGCCGATTACGAAAAGCGCGACCATCGGGAATCGGCTAAGGTCTTGCCGAACGATTTTCAATATGCGGGAGTTATCGCTTTTGCCGGATCTATTTTCAGCAAAGAAGGAACACCTTCTTATGATCTAAGGCCGGCTCCTACCCTGTTTTTCCACGGAAGCGGCGACAAACTGGTACCCTATACTCAAACCCGATTCTTCAAATTAGGAGTTTTTGGTTCTAAACCCTTGGCAAAGCGATTCAAAGAACAAGGTTATCCTTACACATTATATACGATGGAAAGTATCGGGCATGATGTATCGGAGTATCCGATGAAAGATTTCCTGCCGGAAATTGAGCAATTTATCCAGGATTTTGTTTTCGATAAAAAACAATGGATGCTGGATATCAATTTAAAGGACAAACTTCGAAAATCGGACACGTCAACCAATCCAGGGAATTACTACGACTAAATCGGCTGATACTCAATGGTATTTCAGTAGATATTCGCTTCGCGTAATTCGTCGTGTAGGTGAAACACTGTCCCGAGTAATAATTCCTCCAACACAATTGAGTAACTATTGAATTACAATCGAATTACAATTGAACATGCAAAAATTCTTAGAAAAATACCTGCTCATTATAGCAATGGTTACCGGAATAACGTTTCACAAACAGCTGTTCGTTTTCAATCCGATTATTCCCTACTTGCTATCGTTGATGCTTTTCGTCACGTATTGTCGTGTGACGTGGAATGAAGTACGATTGACAAAATTTCATTACATCCTACTCACCATTCAATACGTAGGAAGCGCCATCGTGTACCTCCTTCTTAAACCGTTTAACGAAATTCTGGCGCAGGCCGTAATGATTTGCATTCTTACCGCCACGGCCACATCGGCGCCCGTAGTTACGGGAATTTTGGGTGGAAGCATCGCGACCGTAGCGGCTTATACCATTCTGAGCAATTTATTGGTAGCATTTATGGCGCCGTTGTTCTTGTCCGTTATTGGAAGCACCAACGAACACGTGCCCTTTTTCGCATCGTTCTGGTATATTTTCCAAAAAGTAATGCCTATCCTGCTTGTTCCTTTCGTGTTAGCACTGCTGCTTGCAAAAATATCGCCAAAAGCTCACCGGAAAGTGCGCGGCGCACAAATAGTTTCGTTTTATTTGTGGGCAACGGCACTAACCATTGTTATAGGTAACGTAACGCAATTTGTTCTGGCACATAACGATGGAAATTATTCGCTGGAGCTTACTATTGCCGGAATCACGCTCGCGGTCTGCCTGATGCAATTTATCTTTGGACGAAGGATCGGTTCCCGCTTCGATAACACCATTGCCGGAGGGCAAAGTCTCGGACAAAAAAACACGGTACTGGCGATATGGCTCACGCAAACCTATCTAAATCCGCTGGCTTCGCTTGGCCCGGGATTGTATGTATTGTGGCAGAATTTAGTAAATTCGTGGCAAATTTGGAGAAAAACAAAAAAGACGATTTAAACAAAATAACTGAATAAGTATGAGAATAGATCATTTTGCACTGTATGTAAGCGATTTAGAAGCTACAAAAGACTTCTTTGTCAACTTTTTTGGAGCAACCTCAAACGAAATGTACCACAATCCAAAAACAGGTTTAAAGACTTATTTTCTATCATTTGAAGGTAATTCGAAACTTGAAATAATGACAAGGCCTAATCTCACCAAAACTGAAAAAGATCTATATCAAAACGGTTATATTCATTTGGCATTCAGTGTTGGCAGCAGGGAAAAAGTAGATAATCTGACCAACACATTAGAAGAAAACGGCTATCGTGTAATTAGTGGCCCTCGCGTTACCGGCGACGGTTATTACGAAAGTAGTATTCTGGGGCCCGAGAACAACCAGATTGAAATAATTGAGTAACTTATCATTGCGAGAGGAATTCCGACATGCAAACCGAAAAACAAAAGGCTCAGGCAGGTAAATTATACGATGCTAACTATGATGTAGAACTCATTGCTGAACGCGCAGCTTGCAAAGAGCTGTGTTTCGACTACAACCGGCTTCGACCATCACAAACGGATGAGAAAAGGGAAATTCTCACTAAACTTCTTGGTAAAACGAGAAAGAATTTTCAAATTGAACCGCCATTCCATTGCGATTACGGATACAACATTGAGATTGGAGAGAACTTTTATGCCAACGTGAACTGTGTAATTCTCGATGGAGCTAAAGTTACTTTTGGTGACAATGTGTTTATTGCCCCAAACTGCGGATTTTATACAGCCGGACATCCGCTGGAAGTGACTCTCCGAAACCGTGGACTTGAATATGCTTATCCCATTACCATTGGGAACAATGTGTGGATTGGTGCTCATGTATGTGTTTTGCCCGGTGTGCGCATCGGTGATAACACGGTTATAGGTGCCGGAAGTGTGGTCACTAAAGATATTCCGGCAAATGTAGTAGCTGTTGGAAACCCTTGTCGGGTAATTCGTAACTCTGAATTGGATAGCTGAAAAAAACTATAAAGTAAACAGATGTCAAAAATCTCATCAGCAACATATGCGGACTCCAAGCCGCATTACGAAATATTAAACGGATTACGAGGTGTAGCAGCACTCATGGTAATTTGGTATCACGTATTTGAGGCCTTTGCCACAAGCCCCATTGACCAGCGATTTAATCACGGATATTTGGCGGTAGATTTTTTCTTTATCCTTTCCGGTTTCGTTATCGGTTATGCTTATGACGACCGATGGAACAGAATGACAAAAAAAGATTTCTTTAAACGCCGGTTAATCCGTTTGCATCCCATGATTGTTATGGGAACGGTTTTGGGTGTTATCACATTTCTGATACAAGGCAGCGAACAATGGAACGGTACCAAAGTTTCCATTTCTATGGTTATACTGGCCATGATTCTCCATCTTTTTCTTATTCCCGCCGCACCGGGAACTGGAGCCGAAGTTCGTGGCAATGGCGAAATGTATCCACTTAACGGACCTGCCTGGTCCTTGTTCTTCGAATATATCGGAAACATTCTCTACGCACTAATTTTGCGTAAACTATCAACAAAAGTTCTTACCGTATTGGTTGTGTTGTCTGGAATGGGGTTGGCTTCGTTCGCCCTATTCAATCTTTCGGGTTTTGGTCATTTAGGTGTGGGATGGTCTATGTTGGATTATAATTTGCCTGGAGGTTTTTTACGATTGCTGTTTGCGTTTTCAATCGGCCTGCTGATGTCGCGTAATTTTAAACCGATAAAAATTAAAGGCGCTTTTTGGATTTCGGGATTAGCAATTGTTGTTCTTCTTTCCATACCGTATATCGGCAACGGCGAATCTCCCTGGATGAATGGTTTATACGATGCAGTATGCACCATCGTTATTTTTCCGATACTTGTTTACATTGGCGCCTCGGATAGAACAACCAATAAAACCACAACCAAAATGTGCCGATTTTTGGGAGACATCTCCTATCCGCTCTACATGGTGCATTACCCGTTTATGTACCTGTTTTATTCGTGGATTTGGAAGAATGGACTCACTTTCGCTCAAACCTGGCCGGTAGCTTTTGTATTGTTTTTCGGAAATATTGTATTGGCTTATTTGTGTTTGAAGTTATATGACGAACCTGTGCGCAAACACTTAACAAAGAGGTTTTTGTTGGTGAAAAAATCATGAGAAATGCAAATTAACAACTTACTCAAACAAATCGATTTCATAAAAGAGATTGACAAAATAAAATATATTCAGCGCAAAACGAAACTGTTCAACAGCAACAGATGCGAAAACGATGCCGAACACAGCTGGCATTTAGCCATGATGGCGCTTGTGCTGGCAGAACATTCCGATAAGCCAATTGATATACTGAAAGTGCTGAAAATGGTATTGATTCACGATATCGTGGAAATTGACGCCGGCGATACTTTCATTTACGACACACAGAAAAACCATACTAATACCGAACAGGAATTGATGGCCGCCAAACGGATATTTGGCCTGTTACCGGAAGAGCAAGCCAAAGAATTTATTGAAATCTGGAAAGAGTTTGAAGAAGGGCATACCGATGAAGCTAAGTTTGCCAAATCGATGGACCGGTTTGAACCTTTGCTACAAAACGCATCCAACAACGGCGGGACCTGGACCGAATTTAACGTGGATTACCAAAAGGTTTACGACAAGAAAAAAGCGATTAAAGAAGGCTCCGCCGCAATCTGGAATTATGCTGAAAATTTATTGAACGAAAGCGTGGAGAAAGGTGTTTTAAAGAAGTTGCAATTAAATATCAGACTCATGAACTTCCAAAAAATATTTAACTTCCTTGCACAACTGCAAGTATATAACGACCGTAACTGGTTCAACGAACACAAAGCCGAATACGACGAAGCTCGTGCAACGTTCGAAACATTAATCAACGCCCT
>DCEG01000059.1 GCA_002316835.1 Bacteroidales bacterium UBA1035
GCTTCCGGGTTCAAACTGTGTAGGGCCGCTAACGTAAGAAGGGATCAAATCGGCAAGTTCTCTGGCGTTTGATGCAGTTTGAGGATCGGCTTCGCGTAACCCTGACGTATGATTCATGACCTGTGTAATGGTAAGATTAGCTTTGGCTCCTGAAGGTGTTTGCAGGTTTTCAAATTCCGGAATATATTTTGCAACCGGATCATCCACTGATAATTTGCCTTCATCCTGAAGCATAAGCAAAGCCACGGCGGTAATAGGTTTTGTCATTGAGGCTATCCAGAAAAGAGAATTTGGTTCCATAGCTGCTCTTGTTTCATAATCTGTAACACCGACACTACCCTGATGCAGAATTTTATCTTTTGTAACCACCATGGTCACAGCTCCCGGAATATATCCTGAATCTACAAACGCTTGCATAACATCGTTAATTGCTTTGACATCTGGAATGCTGTCGCTGCTTTTGTTGTTTGATGAACAAGCGGCAACTAAAATACTCAGAAGGAGGAAATAGACTGTTTTCATAATTTTAGAAGTTGATGATTATCTTTTTTTTTCGAAAAATTTCTTCATTATTGCTGCACATTCTTCTGCTAAAATCCCCGATGATACGATGGTCTTTGGATGCAAAACATCTACCGAAAATTTAGAAAAACCACGTTTTTCATCGGCTGCACCGTAAACAATTCGCGTGAGTTGCGACCAACCCAATGCTCCAGCGCACATCGGGCAGGGTTCAATGGTAACGAAAAGTGTGCAATCTGTCAGATACTTGCCACCCAAAACGTTAGCAGCTGCAGTTATTGCCAGCATCTCAGCATGTGCGGTAACGTCATTGAGTGTTTCCACCAGATTATGTGCGCGGGCGATAATCCGATTGTTGGTAACTACAACGGCACCAATCGGCACTTCGTTCTTTTCAAAAGCTTTTTGCGCTTCGCTCAGTGCTTGGCGCATGAAATATGTATCGTCTAACATTTTGTTTTTGTTTTAGACACACACGATAGTGCATCTTCTACACCGTAAACCCAAAATTGTATCATCTTCGCATTTCATTTTCTTCAAAAAGGGTGGGATAGTCCATATCCATATTCTTGAGAATGTGATTTATAATGGTTTCCCTGAACCATCGGGAGCGATTGGTGATTTTGTATTTCTTCAAATAAAAATTTATAACATCGTATTCTTCATCGCTGAGCATAAACTCGGCTTTTTTTGATCGTGGCGTGGGGCGTCCTTTTAGTTTGTACTTTTTGGTTGTTCTCATTTCTTGCTGAAGAAATTATTACGAAAAATTTCGTAAGTCCTTTTCAGGCACAAAAAAACAAAATATTTTAACACGAAAGAAAAGAATATTGCATAAATTTGCATTTTACGGGAAATAGCTAAGAAAACGTGGCACAACATAACGAATTAGGTAAAAAAGGCGAAGACGAAGCAGTAAAATATCTGAAATCGAAAAATTACAAAATTATCTCTCGAAACTGGAATTTTCACGGTTACGAAATCGATATTATTGCAGAAAATGTAGAGTTTATTGTTTTTGTTGAGGTAAAGACGAGAACATCTGCACAATGGGGAAATCCTGAGGACTTTGTGGGCAAAGTTCGTATGCGAAGAATGGTGGATGCTGCTGATCATTATTTGATTGAAAAGGATATAGATAAACCTGCCCGATTCGACATTATCGGTTTGATTTGGGATGGAAAGCGATTTGAATTGGAGCATATTGACGATGCGTTTTTACCATTTTTGTAAACATTAGCCGTCCGTCACCGAACATTGTCAATTAAAAACTTATGAATGTAGAAGACCTTTACAATTTCTGCCTATCGATTCCGGGAACTGAAGTTACCACACCATTTGACGACGTTACGCTGGTGATGAAAGTATGCGGCAAAATGTTTGCGTTAATTCCGTTGGATTCTGACAGGTTGTCTATCGCACTTAAATGTGAACCTGAAAAAGCGGTACAATTGCGAGAAGAATATACCTGTGTTGAACCTGCCTTCCATATGAACAAAACGTATTGGAATACTATTTACGTAACAGGTGAAATGTCTGATGAAGAGTTGAAAAAATGGATCCAACATTCGGTGGATGAAGTAATAAAAAAACTACCTAAAATAAAGCAAAAAGAGTACTATGGAGCAATTGAGCAACAATAGGCAAATCATACGATTGGAGGAAACTACATCAACAAATTCCTACCTGAAAAATCTTTTAAGAGAACAGGTTCTTGAAGAAGGTTCCGTTGTTGTAGCTGATTTTCAAACCGCCGGCCGTGGTCAAATGGGCAACAGCTGGTACTCTGGAAAAGGCGAGAATCTACTTTTTAGTTTTTTGATTTATCCAATTGAGATTCCTGCTAATGAACAGTTTATAATTTCACAAATCGTTTCGCTCGCAATAAAAAATACATTGGATCAGTTTACCGATGATATACGAATTAAATGGCCTAACGATATCTATTGGAAAGACAAAAAAATTGCCGGTATTCTTATTGAAAACAGTTTGCAAGGAAAAGTTATTGAAAATTCCGTTATCGGAATTGGATTGAATCTCAATCAGCAAATTTTCCCGATTGAGTTACCCAATCCCGTTTCTTTAAGGCAAATTACGGCAACCGAACACGATAAAGATTACATCCTGGATTTGCTGATGAAAGAATTCTTTCTGTTATACAGGAGCTTACAAGATGGAGAAAAACTAGTCATCGAAGATGAATATATGCTCGATCTGTATCGCGTAAACGGTTATTATTGGTACGAAGACGCAAGCGGCAGGTTTCAGGCAAAAATAGACAATGTGCTTTCTTCAGGACATCTGGTGTTGGAAACACTCGATACAAAAGAAGAAAGGGTATATGCTTTCAAAGAAATAGCTTTTATTAATGAATAATTTATGGGAAGAATACGAAAACTCATTGGCAAAAAATGTTTCCTGTCGCCTATGGATGTTGCCGATGCAGCAATTTACACGCATTGGCTCAACGATCTTGAGATAACGCGAAATCTCACACTTTCCCATTATGTAATTAATGTTGATACGGAAGCCGCCTTTTTGGCCGCATTATCCAAAGAACACAATTACGGAATTGTGGATTTAGCAACCGATGAACTTATTGGTACGTGCGGTTTTTCGTCTCTCAATCATTTCGACAGAACAGCTGAATTGGGTATTTTTATTGGAAACAAAAATTACCTGCACAAAGGTTACGGGTCTGAAGCCGTCCGTTTATTACTCGATTACGGATACAATTACCTAAATTTGCACAATGTTTTGCTCCGCGTTTTCGATTTCAACAAAAATGCTTTGGAAACTTATAAAAAAATTGGTTTTAAAGTAATTGGAACAAGGCGGCAATGCGAACCTAAAGAACGCAGAATGATAGATGTGATTTACATGGATATCCTTCCAGAGGATTTTTACAAGTAAATTCAGCTGTTTGCAAAAAGTCTAAAATCTATCAGTGTATAGTCTAACAGTCTTAAAAAAATATGAAATACAACAGAATCTTACTTAAACTCAGCGGAGAATCGCTGGCAGGAGAGAAAAAAACGGGCATAGACGAAATTCGTTTAGAAGAATATGCCACACAGTTAAAAGAAGTCGCGAGAATGGGTGTTCAAATAGGGATTGTTATTGGAGGAGGAAATATTTTCCGCGGATTGAGTGGTACTCAAAAAGGATTTGACCGTGTAAAGGGCGACCAAATGGGAATGTTGGCAACTGTTGTAAACAGCCTGGCATTGAGTTCGGCTTTATCGGCAATCGGACAAAAAAACAGAGTTTACACTTCTATACGCATGGAGCCTGTAGGTGAACTTTACTCGAAATGGAAAGCAATTGAATCGATGCAAAACGGTGAAATTGCTATTCTTGCGGGTGGAACAGGGCTCCCGTTTTTTACCACCGATACCACTTCTGCGCTTCGCGGAATAGAAATTGAAGCCGATGCCATGTTTAAAGGCACACGCGTGGATGGTGTTTACACAGCCGATCCAGAGAAAGATCCATCTGCAACCAAATTCGATACTATTTCGTTCGATGAAGTTTATGATCGGGGACTTGAAATAATGGATCTTACGGCTACGACGATGTGCAAGCAAAATAATCTGCCCATAGTTGTTTTCGATATGGATACTTACGGAAATCTAAAAAAAGTGCTTTCCGGCGAAAACATTGGTACGTTGGTACACGTGTAATTAGTTTACGATTTTTGGTTTGTGATATTCATTGCAAGAGATGTGTGTATCACTATAAGAGATCGGTTTATTCAAATATTTTCACTATTTTTGCTTAAATAACATCAAACAAAGTAAATATGGATATTTCAACAATTAAAAATGAAACCGCAGAGAAGATGGAAATGACATTAGAGTTTCTGGAAGAGACTTTTGCACGAATTCGTGCAGGACGGGCTAATGTACGTATTCTTGATGGTATCAGGGTCGATTACTACGGCAGTCATGTCCCTTTATCGAACGTATCGTCAATTTCCACTCCCGATGCTAAAACCATTCTGGTTCAACCGTGGGAAAAAAACATGCTAAAAGTGGTTGAGAAGGCCATTATGGACTCAGATGTGGGAATTACACCTGAAAACAACGGTGAGGTTATTCGTTTGGGAATCCCTCCACTTACTGAGGAGCGCCGTAAACAACTGGTTAAACAAACCAAACAAGAGGCTGAGGATGCAAAGATCAGCATTCGCAATTCACGTCGTGAAGCAATTGATGATATTAAAAAAGCAGTGAAAGACGGAGTTTCAGAAGATGTCGGAAAGGACGCAGAGGCTGAAATTCAAAAAGTTCACGACAAATATATCAAGAAAATAGACGAGAAATTCGCCGAAAAAGAAAAGGAAATCCTTACCGTGTAGATGGCAATGAGTGAGGTGCGAAAGGCTGATGGCGGAGAGCAAGGATCAAAAGGGCTGGTAATCAAAAATACAGGCAATAATTATCTGGTAAGAACCGATGCCGGAACTGATATTTCTTGTCTTGCAAAAGGAAATTTCCGTCTTAAGGGAATTCGCAGTACAAGCCCTGTTGTGGTAGGTGACATCGTGAAAATCGATACAAATCCCGACGGAACGGCATATATTACCGAAATTGAAGACCGTAAGAATTACATTGTCCGCAAAGCATCTAACCTTTCCAAGCACTCGCATATTCTTGCAGCTAATATAGATCTGGCTCTGTTGTGTGTAACCGTCCGGTTTCCCGAAACAACTACAGTTTTTATCGACCGATTTCTGGTTACAGCTGAAGCGTATACTGTGCCGGTTTATCTCGTTTTCAACAAGATAGATATATACGATAGCGAGGATCTGGAATATGTTGACAGTTTAATTCATTTGTATTCCATCATCGGATATAAATGTATTAAAACATCAGTGGTAACGGGGGAAGGATTGACTGAAGTGAATGAACTTGTTAGCGGAAAAATTACGTTGCTGGCAGGACATTCCGGTGTTGGAAAATCGAGTATAATAAATACGTTGCAAAAGGACCCGACCCAAAAAGTTGGAAAAATTTCCGACTACCACAGTAAAGGAATGCACACCACCACTTTTTCTGAAATGATTGAACTCGAAAATGGTGGTTTTGTCATAGATACACCGGGGATTAAAGGTTTTGGTACTATAGATATGACCACAGCAGAAGTTTCACACTATTTTCCTGAAATCTTCAAAATTTCATCTAAATGCAAGTTTTATAACTGTCTGCATTTGAATGAACCTGATTGTGCCGTATTGAATGCTGTTGAAAATCAATATATAAGTCAGAGTCGTTATCAGTCTTATTTGAATATTCTGGAAGATGTGAACGAAGAAAAGTACCGATAAAAATGTAGCATTTGCGTCGGATGGATTCAAGTTCACCAGAGGCGAAAAAATAGTTTTTTCTTTATCAGTCAAACGGGAAACAAATTTCAATCGAAATAGTTATGAACAGTGTTTTGATGCTTATTCTCGAAATCCTTTACGTTATAACCATAATTAGTGTGGTTATCGTAGTTATTTCCGAGAATAGGAACCCTATCAAAACGTTGTCATGGGTAATGGTACTTGTTTTTTTACCTTTTGTGGGGTTGATCTGGTATCTCACTTTTGGACAGGATTTTACAAAAAAGCAAGTCATTACAAAACGGATGTACAGCAAGTTGAAAAAACGTCCTTTGGATGAAATAGGTGCACTCGAAGAGTTTGCGTATCCTAAGGAGCATGCAAGCCTGATCCGTTTGCTGAGAAATCTTGATCATACTCCTCTGCTCGGAGGGAATGATGTTAAATTTTATACAGACGGCACCGAAAAGTTTTCTGATTTTTTTCACGATATTGAAAAAGCGAAACATCATATCCACGTAGAATATTACGTATTTGAAGATGATAAGATTGGAAAAAAAGTCAGGGATGCACTGATTAAAAAAGCGCTGGAAGGTGTTGAAGTTCGTGTTATTTACGATAGTTTCGGTTCCCGTAAAGCGAAAAGAGTGTTTTTTGAAGAATTTCGTAAAGCCGGTATCGAAGTAGAACCTTTCCTCAAATTAGTGCTTCCTAAACTTACATCACGATTAAACTTTCGCAATCATCGGAAAATCATTGTTATTGACGGCCAGATCGGTTATGTGGGCGGCATGAATATCGCCGACAGGTATATTGATGGTCTGAAATGGGGAACCTGGCGTGATACTCACGTGCGGATTGAAGGAAAAGGTGTGCAAGGATTACAGTCGATTTTTCTTATTGACTGGTTTTTTGTGAGCCAGACACTTATAACGTCGAGAAAATACTTTCCCGAACTTCCAAGTTTCGGAAGCATATCGATGCAAACCGTTAACAGTGGTCCATTTCGGGAAGAGAGAGAGATTTCACATGGCATTCTGCAAGCGATTTACGATGCACAAAAAAGTATTTTTATTCAAACACCGTATTTTATTCCGCCTGAATCCATGTTAGAGGCTCTTCAGGCAGCAGCCATCCGTGGGTTGGATGTTAGGATAATGATACCCAGAAAATCTGATGTGAAATTGGTTCATTTGGCTTCCTTATCGTTTGTGAAAGAGGTATTGCAGGCAGGAATAAAGGTGTATTTTTATGAAAAAGGTTTTTTACATTCAAAACTGATGGTTTTTGATGATTCGTTGACGTTGATTGGATCTGTTAATTTCGATTCGCGCAGTTTTGAACATAATTTTGAAGTGGAAGCTTTTATTTATGATCACGATGTAGCAAAAAAAGCCAT
>DCEG01000121.1 GCA_002316835.1 Bacteroidales bacterium UBA1035
GAAAGCGAGTGCAAAGGTAGAAACTATTTTTGAAACTGCAAAATAAAATCTGAAAATTTTTTGAAAAATATTTTCTCAAATTGATTTTCAGATGGTTTTACGATTTTAATTTTCCAGCCTTACACCTTTATTTGTTATCTCGATAACAAACCCCTCCGTTTATTGCGAAAGGGTTACAAAGATAGAACATTTAATTTTAATGACAAAAAAAAACTGACTTTTTTTGATATTTTTTTCTTCGTTTGAAAGTGCAACGAAGATTTATAAGAAAAATTTAATCTGCCGAAATCTGGGAACGACTGATTATTATTGGTTTTATCTCAAAAAACAATCTTTCTCCATTTCTTTCAACTTCAAAATTTACTGTACTGGGAGTGTTCCAATCTATATATTGATTGAAATTAAATAAATATGAGAATCCTGATCTGTATCTTTTTTTATCATTTATTTCTTTAGCCACATTATTATAATGTGTAATGTCCCAATACATGGCGTTTTGAAATCCGTTTGCATCAGTGTATCTGGTGGCTTGATCTCGATACTTCATTGTTTCTGCAATAAAACGCCGATAACTCGCAGTAAGCGATTTTGCATCGTGATTAAAATTGTGGTCTTGTACTTTTATTACTATATCTCCTGCTCTGACTCCGGCGCGAGCTGCAGGGGAACCTGCATCAACCGCAACAATTGTTTTTAAATCGTTCAGATCGTAATTGATACCCGTGTAGTTATATCGCGAGTATTTCACATGATAGGTTGCTCTTTCTAAGTTACCTGAATTTGGAAATTTTCTTAATATCAAGGGAAGATTCATTTCCAGATAATCCAGAAGGCCATAATTATCACTCAGTCGTTCCTTTACCTCACTCTCGAAAACCAACATCGACTTACCGGGCTCAGTGAATTTTCTGTCGTAAAACCGATAACCAAACTCAAGTTCATACATTACATCATCAATTTTCACGGGCTGAGTTGGATCAAACACGGGAATTTTAACCATACGGTTATTACGCATATCAAAACGCCATGTTCCGGGATATGTACCACGTGTTGGAGATTCGGGCTTAAACATGGGATTATTCTGATAACTGTAAAAGGTTTGAATAATGAAATCGGGATCTTCACTGTCACGTTTAAGACCAAACTGAGATAAAACCCTTATAAATATCGAATTAATACGCTCATCCAGCACTCTTGAACTTTCATCGGACGGAGCAAAATCATAAGTTCGATAATTAAAGAAATCAGCCTCAGGGTTTATGGTAGTCTTAACCGGAATTATAAATTTTCTGTCCTGCACATCTTCAAGGCTGTAAAACGAAAAAACGGGTGCCAGCTGAGCTTCACTCAACCCGTTTCGCAACCTGCAATCTTTGGCAATATTCATCGGTTTAAATGATGACTCGAAGTTCCGGATAGAAATCGACATATCGGCAGGTCTTTCCATAAACCACGACATAATAGTATGTGACGGTTTTAGGTAAGTTCCGTTTCCATTAACCTCCAGTATAATATCATTAGTTCTTAAGCCGGCTTTTTCAGCGGGTGATCCGGGGGTAACCTCCGTGACTATGGGCTCATTGTTACCCCAGTTGGGATTGTTACTTATTTTGAACGAGAATCCCAGATTACAGGTGGTTTGATCATTTTGAGAGAAAACGCCAACGGATATTAGAATTATAATTAATGTAGATAATATTCGTTTCATTGTAGTATCGTTTTATCAAACAACAAAGATACGTTTTTTTTCTAATTGGAAACTTCGGGCAGCTTATTTTGAGAAAAAATGAAACTAAATGTTCACAAATTCCGTTATCTTTGTGCAAATAAGATATAAAATCAACCGTAAAATATGATATTGGATAATATAGAGAACGCTCCCAATTATTTTGGTTTGCATCCTTTGTTTGAAAAGGCTTTCGATTATATCATTAACTTAGATATGGACAATCTTGCAAACGGTTCTGAAGAAATTGAAGGAATGTATCTTAAAGCATCGATAGTTGAACCTGCTCTGATAAACGACACAGAAGCAAAATTGGAAATTCACAAGAAATATATCGATATACAAATCCCTGTTGCCAAAGAAGAAACCTTTGGATGGAAGTCTTTGAGTAATTTGAAAGAGCCCATAGAAGAATACAGCAGCCAAAACGATTTTCAACTGTTCAACGATAAACCATCTGCTTTTATAAAAGTACTTCCCGGCGAGTTTATTATTTTCTCTCCCGAAGATGCTCATGCTCCGCTCATTGGTGAGGGTATTACTAAGAAGATCATCATTAAAGTTGCTGTATTATAAACCTTTAATTTGTATAATTCATGTTGAATATCATAAAAAATGATCCCTGGCTTGAACCTTTCAAACAAAAAATTGAAGACCGGAATAATCAGTTTTTGAAAAAAGAAAAGGAGTTGACGCAAAACGGGAAAATCACATTATCGGACTTTGCTACCGGATACTTATATTTTGGTCTGCACAAAACAGTTGACGGGTGGATTTTTCGTGAATGGGCGCCGAATGCTACCGAGATTTTTCTTGTCGGAACATTCAACAACTGGCAACGAATGGAATCGTATCGGTTAAAACGAATCGAAAACGGAGTTTGGGAAGTAAAGATTCCGTTGGAACGTATTCAGCATCAGGATTTATATAAGCTTATAATCAGCTGGGATGGCGGAAGTGGCGAAAGAATTCCCGCCTGGTGCCGGCGAGTTGTGCAAGACTCACAGACACACATATTCAGTGCTCAGGTCTGGGATCCTGAAATTCCGTACAAATTCAAAATAAAAAACTTTATACCCGATACATCACCATTACTAATTTACGAATGTCATGTTGGAATGGGAACCGCTGAAGAAAAAGTGGGTACGTACAATGAATTCAGAGAGAATATCTTACCACGAATCAAAAAAAATGGGTACAATGCAATCCAACTGATGGCGATTCAGGAACATCCCTACTATGGTTCTTTTGGTTATCATGTTTCCAATTTTTTTGCTCCATCTTCGCGAAGTGGTACACCCGACGAACTTCGCCATTTGGTTGACGCAGCACACGAAATGGGAATTGCGGTAATTATGGACATAGTGCATTCGCACGCTGTAAAAAACGAGTTGGAAGGGATTGCCCGACTCGACGGTTCTTACGACCAGTATTTCCCAAGCGATCCTAATCGCAGAAACCATCCTGCGTGGGACTCTCTCTGCTTCGATTACGGGAAAAATGAAGTAGTGCATTTTCTGCTTTCAAACTGCAAATACTGGATGGAAGAGTATAATTTTGATGGCTTTCGTTTCGATGGAGTAACGTCTATGTTATATTACAGTCACGGGTTGGAAGAAAGTTTCACACAATACGACGACTATTACAATGACAGACAAGATCCTGACGCTATCTGTTACCTGACATTAGCCAATAAACTCATTCACGAAGTGAATCCAAATGCAATAACCGTTGCCGAAGAAGTGAGTGGTATGCCGGGCTTGGCGCTGGATATAAAATCGGGAGGTTACGGCTTTGATTATCGTATGGCAATGAATATTCCCGATTTTTGGATAAAAATCATAAAGGAACGAAAAGACGAAGACTGGCATCCCACAGCTATTTGGTGGGAAACGACGAATCGTCGCGCCGATGAAAAAACCATATCGTATGTAGAAAGCCACGACCAGGCATTAGTTGGCGACAAAACAATTATTTTCAGACTGATAGATGCCGACATGTATTGGTTTATGTCGAAACTAATGAGCAGTTCATTTATGGTTGACCGCGGAATTGCGCTGCACAAAATGATCCGATTGGTAACAGCAACTACCATTAACGGTGGTTATCTGAATTTTATGGGTAACGAATTCGGCCATCCCGAATGGATTGATTTCCCCCGGGAAGGGAATAACTGGTCCTACAAATACGCCAGACGTCAATGGAATTTAGCCGACGATCAGAACCTTAAGTATCACTATCTGGGTGACTTCGATCAGGCCATGATCGAACTTATCAAATCCGTTCCTGATTTTCAGGCTACGCCTATTGTGAAAATCTGGGATAAAGATGGCGATAACATACTGGCATATATGCGTAAGGAACTGTTATTCATCTTCAATTTCCATCCCGAAAAATCATTTAGTGATTACGGCATGCTGGTTCCGAAAGGCGAATACAGCATCATCCTCGATACCGATGACACAAAATTCGGAGGGTTTGGACTGAACGACGATACCGTTCACCATTTCACGCATCACGACCCGCTATACGCAAAAGACGGAAAGGGCTGGCTGAAAACTTATTTGCCTGCCCGATCTGCAATTGTCTTAAAAAAAATCACAAACCGCTAAAGCCTATAAAGCCTGTCTGTCAGCGGACATGAGGAGACCTAGGCATTAAAAATGCTTTATTCATAACAAAAAGAGAAAATGACAACAAACAATAATACTTACCCTATCGAATCCCCTTTAGAGGATTTAGGAGCGCTATATCCCTTTAAATTCCAACCCATCCTCAAATCTGTTATTTGGGGTGGTTCCGATATCAGCGAATTTAAAAACATATCCCCGCGACAAGATGGAATTGGCGAAAGCTGGGAAATATCGGGTGTTGAAGACAACGTATCAGTTGTTTCAAACGGAGAATTGGCAGGGAAATCGCTCGATGAACTGTTGAGCAAACATAAAGAACAATTGATCGGCAAGAAAGTATACAATAAATTCGGTAATACTTTTCCTCTTCTTATAAAATTCATTGATGCCCGCGATGATCTTTCCATTCAAGTACATCCAAACGATGAGCTCGCGAAAGAACGGCACAACTCTTTTGGAAAAACAGAAATGTGGTACGTAGTTAAAAGTACTCCTGATGCATTTCTCTATACTGGCTTTGCATCGCCCATGACTGCCGATGAATATATAGAAACAGTAAAAAATAATACTCTTACCGATAAACTTCAAAAATATAATGTAACACCGGGCGATGTATTTTTTCTGCCCGCAGGCCGGGTTCACGCTATCGGCGCCGGATGCTTTATTGCAGAGATTCAGCAAACGTCCAACATCACGTATCGGATTTACGATTACAACCGTAAAGATGCACAGGGAAACTCACGCGAATTACACACAGAGTTAGCAAAAGATGCTATTGATTACAAGGTATATAATAATTATCAAACAGAGTATTCTCCTCAAATGAACCATCCGGTAGAACTGGTTACCTGTGAGTATTTCACAACCAATCTGCTTGAAATGGACATTCCAATAGCGCGTCATTACGAGAATCTCGACTCATTTGTTATCTATATTTGTATGCAGGGACATTACACGCTCAAAGACAACAAAGGAAATTCGATATTTATTGAACAAGGAGAGACGATCCTGCTTCCGGCTGATACTCAATCAACACTGATCATACCCAGTGAAACGTCAAAGTTACTGGAAACATATATAAAATAGATTATCACAAAGGACAAACAGCAATTGTTATGCGTGGAATTTTATTTATAAATGTGGGAACTCCGGCTGATTGCAACAAAGCAGATGTAAAGAAATTCATCGGAGATATGTTAAGCGATCCACTGGTAATGGGTAAATCTGAATGGCTTTCTGCTCTTCTTGCAAGAAGGATCATTGCTCCGGCATCTTGCAGCAAATCTTTTGAAAAATACAAACTGATCTGGCGGAAAGATGAACCCATAATCTCTCCCATTCTTTATTTTATGCAGAAACTAGCTCGGTCTCTGGAAGAAAAGAAAAATATTCCTGTAGAAATTGCCATGCGTTACGGCGAGCCATCGATTGAACAGGCACTGAAGGATCTGGAAAAGAAATGTCCGCTTCTGCACGAGGTAATTGTATTTCCGTTATATCCGCATTATGCGCAATCTACTACACAAACTTCCATAGATGAAGTTGGACGGATCTTTTACAAGCGTCCGCATTCATATCGATTAAAAATAGTGAAACCTTATTTCGATCATCCGGCATTTATAAACGCCCTCACCAAACATGCCGAACCTTATCTGAAGGATATCGACAAATTAGTTTTCAGTTATCACAGTCTGCCCGTAAATCAGGTAGAGTCAGCATGGGAAAAAGGAAGAGAGTTCGATTACGTGTATCAACTGAAAGAAACCAATCGGCTGTTTTGCAAAAAACTCAACATTGAATCACAATACACACTTTTGCTGTATGCATCACAACGCGGCAGAAATTGGCTTAAACCATTTTTAGATACGGATATTTCCGATTTACCCGGTCTTGGATGGAAAAAAGTAGCGATTATTGCTCCCGGTTTTCCGATAGATAATATGGAAACTTTATTTGATATCGATATTGAGGCTCGCGAATTATTTTTGAAAGCCGGAGGGGAAAAGTTTGTTTTTGTTCCATCGCTCAACGATTCTGATGATTGGGTGGAAGCCGTTTGGAAGATAACAACAGGAGTTTAATATAAATTTAAAGAACTATGAAGCACTTTTATTTACTTTTTCTGTGCACACTCTGTTCATTTTCTGTTTTATCGCAAGTTCCAAAAAATTTGGAAAGCGAATTGGTTTTACTGAATGTAAAAACCGGAAAAGAAAAAGTCATTCTGCGTGAAAAACGACATTTCGAAGCGCCTAACTGGTCGAGAGACGGAAAGTTTCTGATCATTAATTCAGATGGGAAATTAGAAAAAGTATCGGTAAAAGGTAAGAAACTCGGCATTATCGATACCGGCTTCGCCGACAGATGCAACAACGATCACGGACTCACTTTCGACGGAAGATGGCTGATCGTAAGCCACAATGATCCTAGAGTAACCTCATCGGGAGGAAGTTCGCGCATCTTTATTCTTCCCGCAATCGGTGGCGTTCCCCGATTAATTACGACAAAAAATCCCAGTTACTGGCACGGTGTCAGTCCCGATAACAAGTGGGTCGCATACTGCGCCATGCGCGACGGACAATGGGATGTATACAAGGCACACGCTATCACCGGTGAAGAAATCCAATTGACTGATACCGACGGCTTAGATGACGGCCCGGAATACAGTTATGACGGCCAGTGGATTTATTTCAACAGTCACCGCACGGGTAGAATGCATGTTTACCGGATGCGCCCCGATGGAAGCGAGCAAACACAACTCACGTTCGACGACTACGATAACTGGTTCCCCCACCCATCCCCTGATAACAAAAGCGCAGCTTATATCGCCTACATGGAAGACCAAAAAGGTGGACACCCGTTTGGTAAAGACGTAAAACTTCGTTTACTGGATGTAGAAACCAAGGAAGTTCGTGATCTCACGCCGGTTTTTTACGGCGGACAGGGAACCATCAACGTGCATAGCTGGTCACCCGATGGCAGCAGTATCGCTTTTGTAAGATATATCAATAACGATTAACAGCACTACTATGAAACACACTCCATTGTATCCGATTTTGCTTATTGCCGGGTTACTGCTGATTTCCTGCAACGAATCTAAAAAGCAAGAAAAGAAAATTCCTTCGGAAGTGACTCTTTCAAAAGAAACACTTATGGACAAAATAAAAGGGGGCTGGGCCGGACAGGCTATCGGATGTACATATGGCGGCCCTACCGAGTTCAGGTATCAGGGAGGAATGATCCACGATTACGTGCCCATCGACTGGGAAAAGGGGAATATGAAATGGTGGTACGAGAATGTTCCCGGGCTGTACGACGATATTTACATGGACTTGACTTTTGTGGATGTGTTTGAAAGACTTGGATTGGATGCGCCGGTGGATTCATTTGCCATGGCATTTGCAACTGCAGGTTACACACTTTGGCACGCCAATCAATCGGCACGTTATAATATTCTTCAGGGCATCATGCCTCCCGAATCGGGACACTGGCTGAACAACCCTCACGCCGATGATATTGACTATCAAATAGAAGCAGATTACGCCGGTCTGATGACTCCCGGAATGCCTAACACCGCATCCGAAATTTCCGACAAAATCGGCCATATTATGAATTACGGCGATGGCTGGTACGGAGGAGTCTATGTCGGCGCCATGTATTCCCTCGCGTTTGTTTCGGACGATATCGAATTTATCGTTACCGAAGCGCTAAAAACGATTCCGGTTGAAAGTTCATTTTATAAAGCGATGAACGATGTTATTGGCTGGCACAAGCAATATCCTGATGATTGGAAACAGACATGGTTTGAGTGTGAATGCAAGTGGAGCCAGGATATCGGTTGTCCCGACGGCGTTTTTTCACCATTTAATATCGATGCGCTCATCAACAGCGCTTACATTATTATCGGATTGCTTTACGGCGAAGGTGATTTCTTCAAAACGATGGATATCGCTACCCGATGTGGGCAGGACTCTGACTGCAACCCCGCTTCGGCAGCAGGAATTCTCGGCACGATGATGGGTTACGGTAATATTCCCGCTAAGTGGATGGATAACCTGAAAGAAGTGGAAGATATGGATTTTGCTTACACCACCATTTCGTTAAACGACGCATATCGCATGAGCCTTAATCACGCATTACAACTTGTCGGACGAAATAACGGAAAAGTCACAGACAATGAGGTGACAATTGCTTACCAGCAACCCGTTCCCGTGCGATACGAAAAATCGTTCGAAGGATTGTTCCCAGTCAAGAAAACGGCTGTTAACAAATCCGTTACAGAAGTGGATTCTCTCACTTTTAACGGAACGGGGATTGTTGTGAAAGGCCACGTGCAATCCGGAAACCCGGCGTATGTCGCTCAACTCGAAGTATATATCGACGGAGCGCTGAGTGAGGTTGCTCAACTTCCGGCGTCATATATAACCCGCCGAAACGATATCACCTGGAAATATCAGCTTCCAAAAGCCGATCACAACGTCACCTTCAAGTGGCTCAATCCCGAAAAAGATTCCCGAATACAGATAACTGAAACTATAATTTACTCAGACTCAAATACTCAAGACAAATGAAATACGGAAAAGCAGAAGACCCTTCAAGCATAGATTTTACCATTCCAGTCGATAATCCAGCTACCGCCAACGTGTTGAAAAACTCTCCGGACACAGAGTTCGAAGTATATATCGGTTGTGCTAAATGGAACAAGACCGATCTGAAAGATTTTTACCCTAAAGGAACAAAAGATGAATTGACCTATTACTCCCGCCAGTTTAATTCTATCGAAATGAATTCAGTATTTTACAATATGCCGAAGGCAGAACAGGTAGTAAAATGGAAAGATAAAACACCGGAAGGATTCAAGTTTTTCCCGAAAATCACACAATCCATCAGCCACATGCGCCGATTGGACAACGTGGAAGAATTAACAGAAATCTATTGCGATGCTGTCTCTTATTTCGAAGAAAAGCTGGGAATGTGTTTTTTACAACTGCACGAGAATTTTGGGTTAAAAGGTTTCGACAAGCTGAAAGCTTTTGTGGCGGATTTCCCGAAAGTCATCCCATTGGCGGTGGAAGTGCGCAGCAAGGATTGGTTTTCCGATGAAAAGGTGTGGAACGAGTATTGCGAATTTTTACAGGCGCACAACACCGCCAATGTAATTGTGGATACTGCCGGCCGGCGCGATATGATGCATATGCGGCTAACAACTCCAACGGCTTTCATTCGTTTTGTAGGCTGTAATGTGGATGAAATAGACTACAGCCGGATGGATGACTGGATTGAGCGTATCGTCAAATGGAAAGATTCAGGATTGAAACAGTTGTATTATTTTGTCCATCAAAATGTTGAAAAATCGTCACCGCTTTTTTCGGCGTATCTGATAGAAAAGCTTAACAAAAGGCTCAATCTCAATTTACATGTTCCTAAAATGGCCGATGAACAGGGAAAATTGTTTTAAACTAAATACTTAATTATCATGATTAAATCAGTCATAAAACTTATACTTGCGCTCAGTACAGCTATACTGCCTGTTGTGGCTTTTGCGCAGCAAAAACCAGTACGGATCGGCGTGGCAGGATTGACGCACGACCATATTCACGGCCTTTTGGGTCGGAAAGACAAAGGCGATATCGTTATCATGGGCATTGCCGAACCGAACAAGGAGTTGGTGGAAAGACTGGCAAAACGTTACGGTTTCGACAAGAAAATCGTCTATTCGAGCCTTGACGAGATGCTTCGAAAAACTAAACCCGAGGCAGTAATGGCATACAACGATATTTTCGGCCATCTGGAAGTGGTGGAAAAATGCGCTCCCAAAGGCATTCACGTGATGGTCGAAAAACCGCTCGCTGTGAGTGCGGCTCACGCCGATAAAATGGCTGCACTCGCCAAAAAACACAACATTCATCTATTGACCAACTACGAAACCACGTGGTACGGAAGCAACGCTGAGGCGTACAGGATTGCTAACGAGGAAAAGAAAATCGGGGAAATCCGGAAAATTGAGTTTCACACCGGGCATCAAGGGCCGGTAGAGATCGGTTGTAGCAAAGAGTTCCTCGCCTGGCTGACTGATCCGGTGTTGAACGGCGCCGGAGCGCTGAACGATTTCGGTTGCTACGGAGCCAACATTTCCACATGGCTGATGAAGGGCGAAACACCCGTTTCCGTTACTGCCATTACCCATACCAACAAACCGCAGGTTTATCCGAAAGTGGACGACGAGGCCACCATTATTGTGCAATATCCCAAGGCTCAGGTGGTGATTCAGGCATCGTGGGACTGGCCTTACAACCGCAAGGATATGCAACTTTATGGACAATCTGGATATATTTTTTGCAAGGACGGCTCGAATATGACGGTTCGCAGAACCGGTGAAAAAGTAGCGGTCGATATCGTGGCTCCTGCATTGAACGATAACCAAAACGATGCTTTTTCCTACCTTGCCAATGTTGTTCGCGGCAATATAAAACCTCAACCGTACGATCTCTCGGCTTTGCCGAACAACGAGATCGTGGTGAAGATTCTCGAAGCTGCAAAAGTTTCTGCCAAAACCGACAAGAAAGTGGTGTGGGAGGAGTATTATAAATAATTCGGAAAAAGATTACATCTTTACAGGAAAAATGAAAAAAACGTTCGTAAATATATATTGATTCGGATATATTTACCAAAGTATATTGTGTAAATTAACTATTAGGTGATATTTTAATTCAAGTATTGTGCAGAAAATCATTGATATCATTAAACTACCACCTGCCGAGC
>DCEG01000018.1 GCA_002316835.1 Bacteroidales bacterium UBA1035
TTAACGTTGTCGTTGTCAAAATACTTGATCTCCGGGTCTTTCCCTACATTTCCTACTAAAATAACTTTATTTACCGACATAGCATAAAAAAAATTTGGTTTAAAAAAATCAATTCAAAACAAAATTAGTGATTATTTTGGATCCAGCAAGTTTTACCGGTAAATTGTTTCGAGATATTTATGGATAAGTCGCGATACGGGATATTCAGATATTGATGCAGACGTTATTTTGATGAATTTCTTCTCCAAACCGCTCATTTCTTGTTTGCTGAGTTCAACCCGATAAAAATCAGCAAGGATAATCTGATGCGACAACACATGCCTGAGTCGGAGTTTGTGTTTAAGAAATATTTCGTCAGCCGCTTGGAAAAGAGTAGATAATCCAGGATGGTCCTGTAGCATGAACAAATCGCTTTGTGTCTCAGTCTCGATAAGCGGGAACTCATATAGATTTTTCCAGATATCTGAATGCTCCCTTTTCTGAATATACGTATATCCGTTTTGTTCGATATGAAAATAATTAAAGTAGCGAGCTTTTTGGATTGTTTTTCCTTTTTTAACGGGAAAATCGGATACATTTTTTCTTTCGAAAGCCAGACAAACACTCTGTAAAGGACAGTCCTGACATTTGGGAAGCCTGGGGGTGCAAATCAGTGCACCCAGCTCCATAATGGCCTGGTTGTGATTGCCCGGATCTCGTTGGTCCAGAATGGATGTTGCTGTTTCGATAAAGAGTCTCTTACCGCTTGTGGAATCTATCGGTGCTTCAATGGCAAACAGCCGCGATAACACCCGGTAAACATTTCCGTCAACAACGGGGTAGGGTAGCCCAAAAACGATGGATGCAACAGCTGCGGCCGTATATTCTCCAACGCCCTTCAGTAAAAGGATGTCATTGTGTGATGAGGGAAAAACTCCGTCAAACTTTTCCATAACCTGTCGGGCTGCTGCGTGCAGATTTCTTGCCCGTGAGTAGTAACCCAATCCCTGCCACGCTTTCAATACTTCATCTTCCGGTGCCCGGGCCAGCGATTTTATGTCCGGAAATTTTTCCATGAACCGCAGGAAGTAGTCGTATCCCTGACTTACACGGGTTTGTTGCAAAATAACTTCTGAAACCCATACAGCGTACGGGTCTTTTGACTCTCTCCAGGGCAGAATTCGTTGATGATCTTCGTACCACTCTTGTAAGAGATTGCTGATCAGTTTGTCACTCTCTTTTTTATGCATCTTCTTTATGGAATCTGTTGCAAAACTACGTTAAAAACACGTGCATACAAGAAAATACGTAAAAAAAATAAAATTAAATCGTATTTATTTTTGGGGATGAAAAAAAAGCTATATATTTGCAGTCCAAAATTTTAAGAATTAACTATATTATCACTAACATTAAAAAAAAATAAAATGACTAAGGCAGACATTGTAAACGAAATTGCGAAGAATACGGGTGTGGATAAGGCATCTGTTTTGGCAACAGTAGAATCTTTTATGGAGATCGTAAAGGATTCGTTAGCAAATAAAGAGAACGTTTATCTCAGAGGTTTCGGTAGCTTTATCGTGAAAAAAAGAGCCGAAAAGACTGCTCGCAATATCTCTAAAAATACGACTATCATTATCCCTGCACACAATATACCTGCTTTCAAACCGGCAAAAACGTTTGTTGCTCAAGTTAAGGATAACACAAATAAATAACAGGATTACGTAAATTTTAAAAACTAAAGAAGATGCCAAGCGGAAAAAAAAGAAAAAGGCATAAAATGGCTGTGCATAAACGGAAAAAAAGACTGAGAAAAAACAGGCATAAAAAGAAGAAATAGTCTTTTTGGAAGTTTTTTAACACAACTTATATACGGGAACAAACTTAAAGATTATATCGAAAGAGTTTGTTCTTTGTGTATAAACATTTCAAAAGTGTTCGTGAGAACACTGCTTTCTGTTCAGAGGAACAGAAAGCCTGATTAATTAAACATTTAAAAACAAAAGAAAATTGTGGCAAGCGAACTTGTAGTGGATGTTCAGCCTAAGGAGATTACGCTGGCGGTTCTCGATAACAAAAAACTTGTAGAGTTACAACAGGAGAGCCAGAGCGAATCTTACGCGGTGGGAAACATCTATTTAGGCAGGGTCAAAAAGTTGATGCCTGCGCTAAATGCTGCATTTGTAGATGTAGGACACAAAAAGGACGCTTTTCTTCACTATTTGGATTTAGGGGTAGAATTTAACTCTGTTTCGAGTTTTCTGAAAACGATTGAAGACAAGAAAAAGATTCCGTTGTTGCAGAAAATGAAGTTGCAACCCGAAATCGAGAAAGACGGTTCCATATCGGACAAACTAAAGGTGGGACAGGAAATATTGGTGCAGGTCGCCAAAGAACCTATTTCGACCAAAGGTCCGAGGTTAACAGCCGAGATTTCTTTTGCAGGAAGATTTATGGTACTGATTCCGTTTATCGACCGCGTTTCGGTTTCGCAGAAAATTAAATCGCGCGAGGAGCGCGCACGTCTTCGACAACTTGTGCAAAGCATTAAGCCCAAGAACTTTGGTGTAATCATTCGTACCAATGCCGAAGAGAAAAGAGTAGCAGAACTTGATGCAGAGTTAAAAGTTTTAGTTAAACGTTGGGAAGATACCGCGGAGAAATTGCCAAAAGCAAAAGCACCGTCGCTGGTTTTTGAAGAAACGGGGCGGACAGTCGGACTGCTTCGCGATATTTTCAGCCCATCGTTTGAACAGATACACATCAACGATCAGGATGTGGCAAAACAGATTGCCGAGTATGTCAGTTTAATTGCTCCCGACCGGAAAAATGTAGTCAAACATTACAATGGAGCGGCACCAATATTAGACAACTTTGGCATCACTAAACAGATTAAATCGCTCTTTGGCAAAACCGTTACGTTTAAGAACGGCGCTTATCTCATTATCGAGCACACCGAGGCATTGCACGTCATAGACGTGAACAGCGGCAACCGCAATAAACAATCGCTCGGCCAGGAAGACAGTGCCTTTGAGGTAAATGTTGCTGCTGCTGAGGAAATTGCCCGCCAGCTACGCTTGCGCGATATGGGTGGCATCATTGTAGTCGATTTCATCGACATGAGTTCGGGCGATCATCGCAACAAGCTGTTCAACAAGATGAACGAGTTTCTGGCATCAGACAGAGCTAAACACAAAATTCTTCCATTGAGCAAATTCGGGTTGATGCAAATCACGCGTCAGCGTGTGCGCCCCGAAATGGAATTAGCCACAAGCGAGGTGTGCCCCACTTGCTTTGGAAAAGGGAAGATTAAATCGTCGATTTTATTTACCGACACGTTGGAGGGTAAAATCGATTATTTAGTAAACAAGCTAAAAGTGAAGAAATTCAGTCTGCACATACATCCTTATGTTGCAGCATACATTCAACAAGGTCTGTTCTCGTTGAAATACAAATGGAAAAAGAAATACGATGTTGCTTTGAAAGTAATACCCAATCAGAGTTTGGGATTCCTGCAGTACGTGTTTTACGACAAAGAAAACAACGAAATTGATCTGAAAGAAGAAATTGAAATGAAATAAGTTTCGCGTTAGCGAAACGTCAGGTAAAAACCGAATTGCTGAGGCAGTTCGGTTTTTTGCATTAGCCCATCGCATCCACATCAAAATATAACATCACATATTTAAAATCCTGTTTTTCGCGAAAGCGGGATTCGACGGACTTAATGAATTGCCGGGTTTTTGCTGGGGACAGCTGGTTATCGAGTTTTAGAAGGATATGACGTACATGGTATTGCTGAATGCGGCTGATCAGTGGTCTGTTTGGGCCGAGCACCATTTCTCCAAGCGATTGTTTTAATAATTGGGCAAAAAATGCAGATCCCAATTCCACTTTGTGTTCGTCTTTGTGTTTAAACACAATGGAAATTAACCGCTTGTAAGGCGGGTAGTTGAATAATCTACGCTCAGCGAGTTGTGAGTGGTAGAAAGCTTCGTAATCGGTTGCCTCCAGGTATCGGTAAACCGGTTGCCCGGGATCGGCGGTCTGAATGACAACTTCACCTTGCCGGTTTTTTCTACCGGCACGTCCGGCAGCTTGTAGCATCAGTTGAAAGCCGCGTTCGTGAGAACGGAAATCGGGCCGATTGAGCAACCCGTCAGCTGAGACAATACCCACAATGCTCACGTTATCGAAATCCAACCCTTTCGCCAGCATTTGAGTGCCCACTAAAATTTGTACTTTCTTTTTCTGAAAATCGGAGATTATCTTCTCATAAGCGTTTTTTCCGTGCGTGGTATCGGTGTCCATCCGTGCTACAGTAACTCCTGGAAAAAGTTGTGCCACTTCTTCTTCCAGCTTCTCGGTGCCCATACCAACCGGCTCTATGCTTTTTTTGTGACAAACAGGACATTCATCTATCGATTTATACGCTTTGTTGCAGTAATGACATTTCAGCTCCCTGCGATTCTTGTGGTAGGTAAGTGATACGTCACAGTGACTGCATTTCGGTGTCCAGCCGCAAAGCTTGCATTCCAGCATCGGGGCAAACCCGCGCCGGTTGCGAAACAGAATCACCTGCTCGCCCGATCCCAGGGCCGTGTTTATCTTTTCGATCAGTCCAGGGGCAAGCAGTGTTTTCATTTTCTTTGTTCGGC
>DCEG01000114.1 GCA_002316835.1 Bacteroidales bacterium UBA1035
CTGACAATGACGGTTATGGAAGGGAACGTGGAGTGGCGCGCACAGGATGCTTTGGGCAACGTTCAGGAATTGCCTATTGCCATTGAACTGGACACTTTTAAAATTGAAGAATATCCGCCAAAACTGGTAGTTATCGATAATCATTCGGGAAAAATTCTGCCCGAAAACCGCCCCGAATCGTATATGTTTGAAGCAATTGGTAAAACAACACAGTTAAGCGGAAATACCATCGAAGTGCTCGAATATATTCCGCAAGCGGCAGTAGTGAGGGACTCTGCGTTTACAAGCGTTGTTCCCATGCTGATGGACGGAGCTGCAACGGCTCTGAAAGTACGGGTTACAAATCCGTCGCTAAAAGAGCCGGTAGAAGGTTGGGTAAGCAACGGAAGTTACATGTTCCCGTATCAGGTGTTGTATATCGATGACTCTACAAGCGTGGCAATGCCGGTGCAGGAAGTGAAAAAGTACACATCGCAGGTAACGGTTTTCACCGAAGGCGGGCATTCGAAAAAAGCCGATATCGAAGTAAACAAACCGTTATCGATTGAGGATTGGATTATTTACCAATATAGTTATGATGAAACAATGGGTAAATATTCCAAAACCAGCGTTTTCGAACTCGTTCGTGACCCGTGGCTCAAAGTGGTTTATACAGGGATTTTTATGCTGCTGGCAGGGGCGGTGTTTTTGTTTATTGTTGGACCGAAGAAATCGTAAATTAAAATGACTTGGGATTCCTTTATATATTTTGCCATTGTATCGGTCATTCTTTGGGCGGTAGCATCAATTTTGGCATTGAGAAGCTCTAAAAAACTACTTCCTACCCTATTTACCTTATTGGGATTAGGCATATTCTTCACTTTCATTATCGGCATGTGGATGTCGCTGGAGCGACCGCCGTTGCGCACGATGGGTGAAACTCGGTTGTGGTACTCGTTTTTTCTGCCTGTGGCAGGATTAATCACCTATCAACGATGGGGCTACAAATGGATTTTATCCTTCAGCACCATTCTTTCAGCAGTATTTATTATCGTGAACATCGTTAAACCTGATATCCACAACAAAGTGCTGATGCCCGCGCTACAAAGTCCGTGGTTTGCACCGCACGTAATCATCTATATGTTTTCATATGCCATTTTGGGAGCGGTAACGCTAGTTGCCCTGTATTACCTGTTTCGGGAGAAAAAAATCTCAGACAAAACACGCATTATGGATATGACCGACAACCTGGTGTACGTAGGTATTGCCTTTATAACTATGGGAATGCTGATGGGAGCTATCTGGGCTAAGGAAGCCTGGGGACATTATTGGAGTTGGGACCCTAAGGAGACATGGGCAGCCGCCACATGGCTGGGATACTTGATTTACATTCATTATCGGCTTAGAAAAACATCAATGAACAAAACATCAATGATAATTCTTGTTTTTGCTTTCGTCCTACTGCAAGTTTGCTGGTACGGAGTCAATTACCTTCCATCGGCACAGGGGCGAAGTGTGCATACATATTCGACAAGATAACGAGACATAAGACGTCAAATATCAGACATTAGACAGTTAGATATTTTTTCTAAAATCTGTCAGGGAAGCGATCTGTTATCTGACAGACAGCAAGGCGGTCTAAAAAACATCAAACACCAAACAATATAACAAATGAAACAAATTTATTTTTTAATACTAGCGATGATGATAATCGCATCGGGAAGCATAGTTTCCGCACAGGAAAAAGAGAATGAAATTACCGTAAAAGCTCAGCTAAGGCCTAGAGCAGAGTATCGTCACGGCGTTATCAGCCCGATGGGTGAAAATAGTAAGGCTTCATCGTTTATATCCAATCGTGCACGATTGAGTGTTGGATTCGATAACGGATTTCTTGCAATCGGAGCATCGGCTCAGGATGTTTCGGTGTGGGGAGAAAGAGCTCAGGTGGACAACACTCCGTGGACAAGCGGGATTAACGAAGCGTGGGCGAAAATCTATAAAAACGGCTATTTCATGCAATTCGGACGTCAGCAATTAACGTATGACGACGACAGAATTCTCGGCACACTCGACTGGCATCAGGCCGGCCGTTACCACGATGCGCTGAAAGCGGGTTATGAAAATATAAACAATAAACTTCACCTGATTTTGGCTTACAACCAGCACGCACAAAAAATAAATACCGGAACGTATTACGCCGGTGGACAGCCGTATAAAACGATGCAAACGGCATGGTATCAGTACGACACCAAAGAGAATTTCGCAGTATCTCTTCTGCTGATGAATCTTGGATTCGAAACCGGAATCCCGGGGCAAGACGGAGCGCCCGATGAAGCCAAGACCACATACATGCAAACTATTGGAACAAACCTTTCGTATAAAATCAACGATTTAAGTTTGTACGGAACAGTTTATTATCAGATGGGAAAAAACCGGATGGACAGAGATGTAAATGCGTATATGTTTGCAGCAAAAGGCCAATACAATTTCACACCGATGTTTTCTGCTGCTCTGGGCCTCGATTACCTATCCGGGCAAAAAGCCGGCGAAGAAAAAGCCACCAACTTCGATCCGCTTTACGGAACACACCATAAGTTTTACGGAACGATGGACTATTTTTATGCTTCACCTTTCGGAAACCGCGGTTTAGTGGATTTTTACGGATCGCTTATTTTCAAGCCTGCTAATAAACTTACCATCGACCTTACCTACCACAATTTCTCATCGCAGCAACCCGTTGACGTTTTCGATGTGGAGAAAAAAGGATTGGGTTCAGAAATCGATTTGACGGTAACCTACCCCATCCGTCCGTACATTACGCTACAAGGCGGATATTCGATGATGTTCGGCACCGAGGCTTTTTTCCAAATAAAGGGCGGAAGCAAAGACCGCACACAAAATTGGGCGTTCTTATCGTTGAACGTGAATCCGACGATATTTAAAGGAAAATTTTGAACATTCACAGAGAGACTATTAACATTTCGTGAAACAATGGTTTAGATTTATAAATTAAAATTTACTGTATTTAAATTCAAATCCGTGATAAATTAAGAGAAAATCTTGTGTTTTATTTTTCAAACACAAGATTTTAGTTGAATATTACTATCATTTAAACATCAAAAGTCTCGTTTTAACGTTTAAGCGTGTTTAATTAAAGAAAAAAATATGTATTTTTGTCAGATACTATAAAAACATGCATACTATGGATCAAAATAACGAAAAACAAAAAATTTCGCGACGAACCGCATTGAAATACATGGGACTGGGAGCAGCAGTTATTCCTGCAAGCATCTACCTGAGTGGGTGTGGAAGAAAACCAAAAGACACTTCTCAAATAGTCCCTGATTTAAGTAATATTCCCACCGATAAAATGACTTATACCACTCTATCGAGAACAGGAGACAGGATATCACTTCTTGGTTTCGGAACGATGCGTTATCCTACAGTGGAAAGAGAAACACCCGAAGGTGTAAGACGATTTATCGATGAAGAGAAAGCCGAACAACTGGTGGACTATGCCATGGCACACGGTATCAATTATTACGATACTGCCTGGATGTATCATCAGGGTGAATCGGAAATTGTTACCGGGAAACTCCTGAAAAAATATCCACGAAATAGTTTTTACATTGCCACAAAACTACCCGGCAGCGTAAAATCAAGGGAAGATGCCATTGCAACTTATCAAAAGCAAAGGGAAAAATTACAGGTTGATTATATCGATTATTACCACTTGCACAGCCTCAGCAGTGATGAACGGTACGAACGTATTTACAAAGAATGGGGAATGCTTGACTACCTGCTCAACGAAAAGAAAGAAGGTCGAATTCGCAATCTCGGTTGGTCTTTCCATGGCGACCAGGCGCTTTTCGATAAGGTTCTCGACGAGCCAATAGACTGGGATTTCGTAATGATACAAATGAACTACCTCGACTGGAAATACGGACGTGTCCCCGCCGAATACATGTATAATCGACTGGTTGAAAAAAATATCCCCGTTATGATCATGGAACCGTTATTGGGTAGCCGTTTGGCAAAAGTTAGCCGTGCTGTATCGGAAATGATGCAGGAGGAACGTCCAAACGAAACTCCGGCACAATGGGCCTTCCGGTTTGTAGGTTCTCATCCGCAAGTAATGGTAGTGTTGAGCGGTATGACGTTAATGGAACATTTGCAGGAAAATATAAAAACCTATTCTCCTCTCGTTCCGGTTACCGATCAGCAGAAAAATATGCTGCAAAATGCAGCTGATATTATCCGCACATACAAAATAATACCATGTACAGATTGTAAATATTGCGTCCCTTGTCCGTACGGAGTGGATATTCCCGGAGTATTACTTTATTATAACAAGGCTACCTGGGATAGCAATCTACCCAATATGGAAGGCCCACGTGACGCTGAATTTAATCGTGCTTCACGCGCATTTTTGGTTGATTACAACCGTACCATCCCCGAATTGGAACAAGCAAACCACTGTATAAACTGTGGAGAATGTGAGCCCACCTGTCCCCAAAACATTAAAATCCCTACGGATTTGCTGAATATAGACAACCTTGTTCAACAATTAAAAGCCATCTGATACCATGTTAAAGAAAATTAGAATTGTTATAGCCGTAATCTGCTTTGTTATTATTGTCTTGTTATTCCTCGATATTTCAGGAGTACTACACAAAAACTTCGCTTTTTTGGCCGAGCTTCAGTTTGTTCCGGCCTTACTGGCGCTTAATGTAATTGTTCTTATCGCGCTTGTTGCGCTCACCTTGGTGTTCGGAAGAATTTACTGTTCGACTATTTGCCCAACAGGAGTGTACCAGGATATCGTTGCTTTTTTCGCCAGAAGAATTAAGTCGAGAAAAACACGCAGATATACCTACTCCGCCGCGAAAACAGTACTTAGACTGGTAATTTTAGCTATTTTTATTGTAGGAGTTGTAGCGGGAATCGGAATTATTTCAGCAATCCTTGATCCCTACGGTGCATCCGGAAGAATGGTAACAGAATTGCTTAGTCCGATTTACGTGGCAACTAATAATCTTTTCGTAAAGATATTCGGTATACAGAGCTACACGTTTGCTTCTGCCGAAATCTGGATGAAAGGGTTATTTTCCTTCATACTAGCTGTGCTTACTTTACTCATTATAGGCTATCTTGCATGGAGAAGCGGGCGCACATATTGCAATACTTTCTGTCCGGTAGGTACCATCCTTGGATATTTGAGTAAATTCTCTCTTCTGAAAATCCATATCGATCCTAACACTTGTACCACTTGCGGAAGATGTACCCGCGACTGCAAAGCCTCGTGTATCGATTTTAAAAATCACACCGTAGATTATACTCGTTGTGTGGCATGTTACAACTGTATAGAATCATGCAGGGATAACAGCATTACGTATTCGTTCCGAAAACCGGCAAAAAAACAACAACCCGAAATCGTTGAGGTTGCACCCGACAACAATTCACGGCGGCAATTTCTTATAACTTCCCTTCTGGTATCTGCTACCGCGGCTGAACTTACAGCTCAGGAAGTGAGACGGAGTATGATTAAATTTCCGGCTGTTCGCAAAGATCGGTACAAACGTTCCGTGCCCGTTTCCCCTCCGGGGTCGCTTAGTCACAATAATCTTAACGATAAATGTACGGCTTGCTTGTTGTGTGTTAACCAATGTCCCGATAAAATTATACGACCATCGATAAACGAATATGGCTGGACGGCCGTCATGCAACCTACCCTATCCTTCGAACGCGGCTATTGCCGTACCGACTGCACCGTTTGCTCCGATGTTTGTCCTACCGATGCCATTACAAAACTAACAAAAGAGAATAAGACCAAAACAGCAATGGGGAATGCCGTTTACGTTCGTGAAAACTGTATCGTGGTGAAAGACGATGTAAATTGCGACGGATGCTGGCGTATTTGCCCTACCGATGCTATCACCCGCGAGTTTCGCGATGGTGGAGCAACATATATTCCACCGGTTGATAAGCCGGATGCCAATACAGTTGATCTGCGGCTTGTTCCTGTTGTTGATAAAAACAAATGCATCGGGTGTGGTGCTTGCGAATATATTTGTCCTGCGCGACCGTTAGCAGCTATTTTTGTAGAAGGCTACGAAAAACATTTGACGGTAAATTGATTGATAAAACTCCATAAAAAATCCCCGAAACTCAACCGTTCCGGGGATTGTCTTATTCGTCAATCCGAAATCCCTGCCTATCGGCAGACAGGGTAAATCGTAAATTATTTTACCTTATCGCCATCGTAACCCCATTTCAGATACACGCTTCCCCAGGAGAAACCGGCACCGAAAGCGGTTAGAATAATATTGTCACCTTTGCGAAGTTTGTCTTCCCACTCCCACAGGCACACCGGAATGGTTCCGGCGCTGGTATTACCGTATCGTTCGATGTTTACCATTACTTTTTCTGGAGCAACTCCGGCACGCGCAACTGCGGCATCAATAATTCGGATATTAGCCTGATGCGGCACAAACCAGTCGATATCTTCGTGCGTGAGGTTGTTTCGCTCCATAATGTCAAGAGACACCTGAGCCATGTTGGAAACAGCGTATTTGAAAACCACTTTCCCCTCCTGATAAACAGTATGTTCGTTTTTTTCAACTGTTTCGTGTGTAGCAGGATATTTACTTCCACCGGCTTTCATTTGCAGCGGAGCGTATCCTACTCCATCGGAGTGAAGGATGGCATCGATAATACCTAGGTTTTCTTCCGTAGGCTCTATCATCGCAGCTCCGGCAGCATCGCCGAAAAGAGGGCAAGTCGCGCGATCGGTATAGTTAGTCACCGATGACATTTTATCGCCGGCTATCAAAATAACTTTTTTATATTTTCCGGTTTTGATAAACCCGTTGCACACTTCAAGACCATACACAAATCCCGAGCAGGCCACTTCCATATCGAAACAGAAAGCATTTTTTATCCCGCAGTTTTCTGCCACAATCGATGCAGCAGACGGAAAGAAATGATCAGGTGTTGTTGTGGCAAAGATAACGCCATCAACTTCTTCGGGTTTAGTGTTGGTTTTCTTGAGCAGTTCTTTTACTGCTTTGGTTCCCAAAACAGATACTCCCTGTTCTTCGCCTTTTAAAATTCTTCTTTCTTTAATACCTACCCTGGTCATAATCCACTCATCGGAAGTATCTACCATTTTCGATAGTTCTTCGTTGGTAAGTATGTAATCGGGGACGGCGGCTGTGATTCCTGTAATTACGGCATTCAAATTTTTCATTATCCTGTTTTAATTGTAAAAAAACCCCGAAAAACAAGATTATTTCAGGGTTTTGGTTTTTTCTAAAGAATAGAGGATTATACTGCAGCTTCTTTTTCGATTGCTAATTTTCCTCTGTAGTATCCGCACTCACCGCAAACGGTGTGATAAATGTGCCATGCTCCGCAATTGGGGCAGATGGCCATAGTTGGCATTTTGGCATGGTCGTGCGATCTTCTTTTTCCTTGTCTTGCAGACGACTGTCTTCTTTTTGGATGTGCCATTTTGTATGTTTATTTTTAACTGTTTATATTATTCTTCTATGTTCAATCCTTTCAGGCCTTCCCATCTGGGATCGATATTTTCTGTTATTTCTTCTTCATCGGCAAAATCTCCGTCATCATCCGCAATGTCGCCGCTATCATCGTCATCGTCTTTGCTTACAGCCCGATGTTTACGTAGCTTTGTGGACATTGTTTTGTTACATTTGCCCGGTTCGTGAACGTGCTTTATCGGGATATTCAATGCTACAAATTCATACAAAAACCACGCTATGTTAATCTCGCCCTCATCTTCGGGAATGATGACTACCTCATCACTTTCTTCAGAATATTCTTTTCCAAGCTTGACAATTAAACGATTCTGTGAATCAATTTCCTGATCCAAATCGTCGAGACAACGATTGCAAGGCACCTGAACAACACCTTTTAAATCGAAATTAAACTCATACGTCGACGATGTTTTTTTGACTGTCAATTCTACTTTGACGTTGCCCTTTTTTACTTCATCGCCATCAATCGCCTCGAAAAACTTCCTATCTAACTCATATTCATAAGTATGTTTTCCTTGCGACAGGTTTTTTAAAGGAATATTGTATAAGCTGAATTTTGCCACTTTTTTACCTAAAAATAAAGCGGTGCAAAGATAGTGATTTTTTCTTCACACCGCTATTTTTTTACATTATTTATTTTTCAAGCAGTTAATAGTTTTACTAAAAGTAAGTTACAATCTACCATTAAGCTTTATATTTTGCTGCAGTGCTCAACACTATTTCTTGCATTTTATCGAAATCTTGTTCAAGACACTGCAGAAACTTGAACTGTGCTTTCGAGCGAATCAGGTTGTGATTTCCGTAGGCAATTTTATAATACGTGTCACCTTCGATATAATCCGTCAGGAAACGGACTGTTTGCATGTATGTCAGCAACTTGGCGCCGAATGCGAGATTTTCTATTTCTACATCGGTAAGAAAAGATACCGCTTTTTCCAGATAACCTTTGGTGTACCCTTCAAAGATGCCTAAATCGAGAGCTACATTGTAGAGATCCTTATCATCTTCAGCTCCTTTGTTGGCCCCCGTGCGAATAAAGTCACCGAAATCTGAGAGCACATAGCCCGGCATTACGGTATCTAAGTCCACTACGCAGAGAACCTGATCGTTATTGTCGAAAAGTACATTATTTACTTTCGTGTCGCAATGGTTAGTGCGTTTGATCAATTTCCCTTCGCGATGCATTTGTTCAGCTTTGCACATGTCATCAGCACGAGCTTCCAGTTCATTTACCAGATCGCCCACTTCTGCCAGACGACCAACTTTATTTGCCGCAACCGCTTCTCTGAAAGTCGCCAGTCGAGATTCAATATTATGAAAATTCGGGATAGTTTCGAACAACGGTCCACCAGGCAAATCAGCCAGCATTTTCTGAAATTCACCAAAGGCGAGACCGGCTCTGTAAGCCAGTTCGGGATTTATTTCATCGTAGCTTTTACTATCTTTTATGAAGTCCATCAATCTCCAATAATCGCCATCGTTGTCCTGAAAATATAATTTACCATCGGGAGTAGGCACAAGTGTAAGCACTTTGCGATCGATATCTTCCACTCCGGCATTCATCAACTTCTGACGGATGTGCATCGTTACGCGCAAAATATTACTTTGGAGTTCGGGAACATTTTTAAAAATGTGATGATTGATGCGTTGGAGTACATATTCTTTCTCTCCGGCTTTCACCTTGTATGAATCATTGATATGTCCTCTGCCCAGTGGCTGAACATCAATTTTTTCTTCACTGCCGATAAAATGGGTTACAATGTCTTTTAAGTTACTGATTTCTTGCATAGTATATATTTGAGTTATGAGTTTAGAATTACAGGTTGTGAATTGCAGGGTTTAAAACACCAGACATCAGTCTTTACCCTCATTCCAGTTCCAGTAGTCCGAAAAATTGCGGAACGTGAAAATCGGGCGAAGGCAAATCAATAGGATTCCAACTGATAAAATGCGTTTCGGGAGTTCTGTCACCGCATTTGTAGAAATTAGCACGGATTTTTTGTCCCGATAAACTCTCATTCGGACCAAAACCCATCGCTTGCTTAGGAATTGCAAGATACATGGTCCAATCGCTCACCTGTTTGTGGTTTTCATAACGATGCTTGATAGTGGCAAAACGGGTAATCGAGCTCATATGCTCCGTAAGTTTCTCTGCAATCTCGCGGGTTTCGTGTTTTGCAGCAAGAAGTGAACCCAATACATTACATTCGAAATTACGATACACTTTCTCACCGTCGCGCTGCATAAAAAACTCCACACAACTGTCCTCCCAAACCGAACCGAAGTCTTTTGTATTTTCTGCCCTGATTTCTTCTCCTGTTACTTCGTAAAAGAGATAAATTTTTTCTCCGTCGTGTGCAACGCGAACCGTGACCGGAAGGGATTTAGGAAATTCGTCCTTCCAGTTTACCTGATCGATTTTTGCTTCAGCTCCTGCTTCGTGCAATAAATTTACACAATCGAAAATAGTTTCGCATTGCGAGATGTGTTGTTTGGGTACAGTAAGAGTTCTCATTCAAACTATTTATTTTCATCAAAAGTATTATTTTTTGATGGATTTAACAAAAGGAAACTGTTTAACTTTAACAAAGTTTTGAATATTGTTAAAGTTAAACCAAATTCGCAAATAAAAATTTACGAATTTCTTCAGGCTTTGCGCTTCTCCTAACAGTATAATCCTCAAACTGTTCTTCTGAAATGGGTCCGATAACGAAATATTTAGATTGCGGGTGCGCAAAAAGGAAACCGCTGACCGATGCGGTTGGATTCATCATTCCGTTTTCTGTAAGAAAAACTCCGATTTCATCGGTTTGAAGCATTTCATGCAGTACAAAATTCATCGTCTGATCGGGAATTGACGGATAGCCAACCGCCGGACGGATACTCCGGTATCTGCTAGCAAGCATGTCGGCGATAGTGATGTCCTCATCCGGCTCAAAACCCCAGTATTCTTTTCTCATCTTGTAATGCAACCACTCTGTTCCGCCCTCTGCAAGTCGTTCAAGTAGCGATTTCATCAATAAAGAAGAGTATTCATCTCCCTCTTCTTCATAATGCTGTAATAAATCATCAGCACCATCGCCGGCTGTAACAGCAAATGCCCCGATGTAATCCTTTTTCCCCGATGATTTCGGTGCTATGAAATCACTCAAAGACAAATATTCATTTTTTTCGTTCTTCTTTTGCTGACGCAACATAGGAATCCGAACTCCTTCAGATACAATGGTATCGCCTTCGCTATACGCTTCGTAAAATCCATAAACTGCATTGATATAACTCACCTTACCGTTCACTAATTTATTGAGTAAATCCATTGCATCATCATAAAGTTTTATTGCTTCATGCGCCCTCTCCTGCTCATCGTCTTTGAATTTCGCTACCCATACGTCACGATCTTCATGTGTGCCAGCAACCGTAGAAATAGAGCCAAATTTTGCCGCTAAATTCCAGCCGTGAAAGAAAAATTTCCAATCGATATATGGGATTATATCTTCAACCGGGATACCTTTTATAACGTGTCTGCCTTTCATTTTAGGAGTCTTTACAGAAAAACTCTGCCAATCAATCTTGAAAGCGTTTTCACGGGCTTCGGTCAGTGAAACTAAATCGGATTTCTTAACATCACTGTTTTCACGAAGCATTGCGTATTCTTCACGTACTTTTTTAGCATAATCGGCTTTGACTTCAGGATTCATCAAGTTTGAAACTACGCCCGGACTTTGCGATGCGTCTTTCACATATACAACCGGCCCACTGGTGTATTTAGGATCAATCTTCAATGCACTGTGCAGTTTCGACGTAGTGGCTCCACCAATAAGCAAAGGAAGTGTAAATCCTCCCTTTTCCAGCGCTTCCGCAACAATGGACATTTCTTCGAGAGATGGTGTTATAAGTCCGCTCAACCCTACGATGTCCGGATTTTCCGTGCGAATAGTTTCAAGAATTTTTTCGGTAGGTGTCATTACGCCCAAATCGATGATTTCGTAGTTGTTGCACGCCAGAATGATGGAAACGATATTCTTTCCAATATCATGCACATCTCCTTTGACGGTTGCTAAGATAATTTTTCCGGCTTTTTTAGCTGCACCCGATTTCTCAGCCTCAATTACTGGTTGAAGAATAGAAACTGCTCTTTTCATTGTGCGTGCGGCTTTCACCACTTGCGGGAGGAACATCTTGCCCGAACCGAACAAGTCACCCACCACATTCATTCCATCCATCAGTGGCTTATCGATAACATCTACAGCACGTGGATACATGGTGAGCGCCTCGGCAATATCTTCATCCATAAAATCACTAATACCTTTTACCAGAGCGTAACTCAGCCGTTCCTCGAGCGGCAGTGAACGCCATTCGAGCATCTTTTCTTTCGTTTCTTCCGATGCTATGTTTTTTATGCTCTGCGCATATTCCATCATCCGCTCCGTGGCGTCCTCTCTTCTGTTGAAGACAATATCCTTTACCAGTTCCAGAACATCGGCGAGGATATCTTCATACAAAACAGACTCTGCAGGATTTACGATTCCCATATCCATTCCGGCCTGAATAGCGTGATACAGGAAAACCGAGTGAATTGCTTCGCGGACATAATTGTTTCCCCGAAACGAAAAAGACAAGTTGCTAACTCCCCCACTTATTTTTGCACCCGGCAGGTTAGCTTTTATCCACTTTACGGTTTCGATGTAATCCACCGCGTAATTCTGATGTTCTTCCATTCCGGTGGCGATGGCCAGCACGTTGGGATCAAATATAATATCCTGCGGATTAAATCCGTTACTGACAAGCAGATTATAAGCTCTTTCGCAAATCTCAATGCGGCGTTTGTATGTATCGGCCTGTCCCGTTTCATCGAAAGCCATTACCACGACAGCAGCTCCATATGACTTTACTTTTTCGGCTTCTGCCAAGAATTCTGCCTCTCCATTTTTTAATGATATGGAATTCACTATACATTTTCCCTGCATACATTTCAATCCGGCCTCGATCACCTCCCATTTCGATGAGTCAATCATTACGGGAACACGTGAAATATCGGGATCCGATGCCAGCAGATTGAGAAAATTGGTCATTTCCTGAACACCATCCAGCAAGCCATCGTCCATGTTTATATCGATAACCTGAGCACCATCTTCTACCTGCTGACGAGCAATTTGTAAGGCTTCTTCATACTTTTTCTCCTGAATAAGGCGTAAAAATCTTCGTGAACCCGCCACGTTGCATCGTTCGCCGATGTTTACAAATTTAATTTCAGGTGTTAGCACAAACTCTTCAAGACCCGAAAGGCGCATCAAATCGGGTTGTTCTAACGGTGTAGGTGGTGTTGCGTTGGCAACTATTTCAGAATACCGGGCAATATGCTCGGGAGTGGTACCGCAACAACCACCAACTATATTTACCAAACCTTCATCCACAAACTCCTGAATTTGCGGCGCCATTTTTTCAGGCGATTCGTCATATTCACCCAACTGATTAGGTAACCCTGCATTGGGATATGCACTTAGATAAAATGGTGAAACGCGCCGCAGTTGCTTAATATAGGGTTTCATATCGGATGCTCCGAACGAACAATTCAGCCCTACAGAAAGCAAATCGGCATGACTTACCGATGTAAGAAACGCTTCGATCGTTTGTCCTGAAAGCGTTCTTCCGGCTTTATCCGAAAGCGTAGCCGAAAGTGAGATAGGTGTATTTTTTCCACGTTTTTTCGCCACTTCGTTAGCCGCAAACAATGCGGCCTTGGCGTTAAGTGTATCGAAAATGGTTTCGATAAGCAAAATATCCACCCCGTTTTCTACTAGCGAATCTATTTGTTCGAAGTAAACACGGCGTAAATCATCGAAAGTTACAGCTCGGTATCCCGGATTTTCCACATCAGGACTCATTGATGCCGTTTTATTAGTAGGCCCAATGGCTCCGGCCACAAAACGGGGTTTATCGGGATTTTTGGCCGTAAATTCATCGGCCGCTTTCCGTGCAATTTGCGCTGCCGATGCATTTATCTCGCGTACAAGATGCGCCATTCCGTAGTCTTCCATAGAAATGGCGTTGGCATTGAACGTGTTGGTTTCAATAATGTCAGCTCCTGCTTCAAGATAGCCGCGATGTATCTCACCGATTATTTGCGGTTGAGAGATGGAAAGCAGGTCGTTGTTTCCTTTTTGCGGCTTAGCCGCATCTTTGAACCGTTCGCCACGATACCCTTCTTCAGAAAGTTTGTAGCGCTGTATCATTGTTCCCATTGCACCGTCGAGAATAAGGATGCGGGATTTTAAAATATCTTTTATTTTCATTTTCTCTGATTGTCAATTTAAATAGTTGAAGACGAATGTATAACTTTTCGTCTCATTTGCAAAAAACTTCTCCTCATCCATACCACAATCCACGATGCCACCAATCGCACACCAAAAATCCACCATACCGAAACACCGAGAGCAACAAACAGTAAATTATCTTCGATAGCCGAGTGAGAAACTGCCAAGTGATAGTTTAACAACTCAGCATCCGATTTTGTTACTTTGCCATCACTCATTTGGTCGATCATCATGGCTCCGCCGTAAGCAAGTCCAACAATATATCCAATGAGCCAAAGAAATCCGGTACTTGTCGGTAAACCGAAAAACCGTAAAACAGGTTCGATGGCTTTCGATAGTTTTGTTATCAGATTATAGTGTTCCAACAGCTTATAAATGACGTTTAAAACGGTGATAATGGTAAAAATCAGCAAAGCCATTTGTGCCGAACTTTTTAACCACAACACCAATACATCCACGATAGAAGTCATCGCTTCTGTGTTTACCTTAGCGAAAATAGGCATTCCCATCTCCTTTGGAAGAATAAGATTGAGCAGAATTCCGACCAATATACTAACGACAACCCGCAAGGAGAACATTGACCAAAACGATGTTCCCGTTTTTGCCTGAATGGCACTTTCGACGGGCAGATTATGAGCTATCTGGCACATCAGCGCCAAAATAGTAAGTTCGCGCAAAGTTACGGTCATCGACATAATAATTGCCAATGGCGCGTAAAGCGGAAGAAAAATGCTGGTGATAAATATAATTGCAGTACTCCCCGGCAAACCGAGATGCACGAAAACAGGATCGAGAAATTGTGCAATGAAAGTCAATACTCCAAAATAATCGAGAAACCGAACCAACAACGAAATGGGCAAAATAATTTTAAGCAGCCATATCGTAGTACGGCCTGATTTCTTAAGTGAAGGGAATAATATTTTTTTGGGGAAATCCATTCGAACTGGGATTGCATATTTGGGATTTGGGAAATTATTTTTCTACCGTCTTGGCTCTTTGTTCCTGGTTCCTTACTCTACTTCCTAAACATCCTATCCATCGATCGCTTATCTTCTTTCTCTTTCAGCGATTGGCGTTTGTCGTACTGTTTTTTACCTTTTGCCACGGCGATAACCAGTTTTGCCAATCCTTTGTCGTTGATAAACAAACGTGTTGGAACAATTGTGAAGCCGGTCTCTTTGGTCAGGCGTGTAAGTTTTCGCAATTCATTCCGGTTGAGAAGTAACTTTCTATCGCGACGTGCTTCGTGATTGTTGTAAGTACCGTAAAAATATTGTGCAATATGCATATTTCGCACCCACAGTTCACCGCGCTCAAACAGACAATAAGTATCCACAAGGCTTGCTTTACCCAACCGGATGGATTTAATTTCTGTTCCGGTGAGAACGATTCCCGCGGTATATGTTTCCAGCAGTTCATAATCGAACGTGGCGCGCTTATTCTTTATGTTTATGGGTGCTTGTTTCATTTTATTCAAATCGTCAGAACAAAGATGTTAGACAATCAGACTGTCTGCTTCACCAATAATTCCAACAGAATTTTAATTATCAAAGGTAATAAAACAACTAACAACGATGCAATAACGGTGAAACTCACTCTTTTGTTTTCCGCGATACGCAAAAACTCATCGGCTCCTGCATACACTATATAAATTGTATAAATTACAACTAACCACAAAAGAGTGAATTCAGATAATAGCGGCATTACAAAAAACAAAACATACAACACAACCGATGAGTATCCTGCGAATTGTTGTGCTTTGTTCAATTTTTTATCCAATCCGAATTTCGGAAAAAGCTCGTTCAACAAATAAGACACGAGATAAAATCCGCCAAAAAGCGCCGTTACCACGGCAATAGACAACTTCAATGCCCAATGTATCCCGCTATTTTCTGCAAGCCACATTCCTCCAACAAAAGTGGTGATAGCAACAAACCCAAAAATCGGAAACAGAAAATTATTAATAAAATCCTGATGACTAACCTCTTTATCGATGATTTGCTTCCAACCTTTACGCGGCGACACAATCAGAAAAAAAATCGTTTGAATGATGTCTTTAAACACTACCTTTTGATTTTGAAGTGCAAAGGTAATGAATTCTTACGAAATTATGTATCACAACCGAACTAGCTGTTAATTTTAAATTAATTGTCACTTACAGCACTTTTCATCCCAATTTCTGTAGTTTTTTCCTCAACTTTGCGTCTAACAAATAAAAAGTAAACTGTTGCAACAAATTTACACAAACGCATGCTCGAAAAAGAATTTGAAAATGTTGTCAGGCAGTACAAAGCTAATCTGTACATGATTTGCTACATGTACGCCAAAGACAGCGACGAGGCAAACGATTTCTTTCAGGAAACACTTATCCGCCTGTGGCAGGGATTTTCGCAATTTCGCGGCGAAAGCAATATCAACACGTGGCTATCGCGTATCTGCATCAATACGTGTATATCTTCGTTGCGGAAGAAGAAAAAGCATTCGCAAACCATACCGCTCAGCATAGACGTGGAACTGTTGGAAGAGACCAGCGAAAATGGCAAACAACTGGCGCAAATGTATCGACTTATCAACAAGCTGGGTGTATTGGATAAAGCGCTTGTCCTGTTATGGCTCGATAACATGAGCTACGCCGATATTGCCGAAGTGATGGGACTGACTGTATCCAACGTATCGGTAAAACTGATGCGGATAAAGGAAAAACTGAAAGAAATGGCAAACGTGACTGACGGACGAAAAAGAGACAAGAACCAAGAATCAAGACCGACAG
>DCEG01000119.1 GCA_002316835.1 Bacteroidales bacterium UBA1035
TTTTGCTTGTTGGTTTTCGTCCTTTCTAATAAATTTTGGCGAGGCTTGCCGGCTGATTTTTTGAACTTGATTGAACGGAGCATCGGCGAAGTGATTGAACGGCTTCAAACAAATCGGACGATGTGCCGCAGACGAAAAAAGTCATTTTGATAAATTTAATAGAAAAGTGGCACACAAAAAAGTCCGGACAGCGTAACCTGTTTCGGCTTTTTTGTGTGTGCCTTTTTTCGTCATTATCCAGTAAGATTCCTTTTCGGCTTGTCGGATGGAGAGAAGCGCAAGCCAATATGCCGAAAGGGACGGTAGAGCTACCGGTAACGGCAATCAACGCCAAACAATGCCACACAGTGCCAAATCGGACAGGCGAATGACTCCATTTTATAGTTTTGCATTAAACGAAATTTTAAAAACAAAAAAGTAGAAAATTATGGGAATTGTATTAATCGACCAAAAAGTATGGGAACAAATGTTGGAAACGTTTTCCGAATTGACCGGAAAGGTTCGAAGACTGACCGAACGGGACACCGGAATAAAAACGTGGCTGGATAACGAGGATGTTTGCCGGATGCTGAACATCAGCAAACGCACATTACAATCGTATCGGGATTCGGGAAAGCTGGCTTTCTCGCAAATCAATCACAAGATTTACTATAAACCTGAGGATGTGGAGGTTTTTCTGCAAAAGTGCTCATCGAAAAATTTAAAAACCTAAAAACTTAGAAAAATATGGAAACAGAAATTATCGGTAAAAACAACGAAGTCGTGAAACGCTTCTTCTCGGAAATGAAGGAAATAGAAGATGCTATTCATCGATCATCAAACAGTAATCGTCCGTTATTGAACGGTGAACACTACCTGACCAATCGCGATGTGTCGGAGAAACTGCATATCAGTTCAAGGACATTACAAGATTATCGCGACACGGGCAAATTACCTTTTATAAAATTGGATGGTAAAATTCTTTACAAGGCATCCGATATTAATCGTTTATTGGCAAAGAATTACTATCCGGCTTTTAGCGGATAAAAGGCAAAACGGACTTTTCCCAAATGGGTTAAGTCCGTTTAATTTGTTGAAAAAACAGAAGTGTAATCAGACGATTTTCTTTAAAGTTTTTTCCACGGCTTTTATATCCCGCAGAATCGAGCTGTCCAGGACTTTCGCATAATGATGTGTCATTTTCGTATTGGTATGGCCCAATATCTTGGCCACATTTTCCATTGAAACATTATTGGCAAGCATGACAACGGTTGCACATGTATGACGCGCAAGATGCGTGGTTAGTTTCTTGTTTATATTACACAAATCGGCAATCTCCTTCAGATAGGCATTTGTGCGTTGATTGCTTATTACGGGTAAAAGTGAATCTGTTTTCTGACAATCGGGATGAAGTGAATATTTTTGCAGTATCTTTTTTGCCGGCGTTAAAACCGGAATGTTACACATTACACCTGTTTTTTCTCTTTTTTTACGAATCCAGAGGTTTCCTTCATTATCGGTGAGTAGATGCTCTTTCTGTAGATTCTTTACATCAACAAATGCTAATCCGGTATAGCAACAAAACACAAAAATATCGCGAACTTGCTCCAAACGTGCAATCGTTAACTCTTTTGCTTGAAGTTTATCAAGTTCTTCTTGAGTTAAAAATTGAGGGTTGGTTTCCTCCAATTTAAATTGGATACCCACAAAAGGATCTTTCTTTATCCATTCGTTAGCTAAAGCAATTCGGATAATTTTCTTCAGATTTTTCAAATGTTTAATTGCCGAATTTTGTTTGCAGTTTTTTGTTGTTTTCAAGAAAAAGTCAAACTTACTGATGAACTTGTTGTTAACTTCGGATAGTAAAATATCCTTAGTCCGATATTCTTTTCTTAAAAACTCTCTTATATGCGATAATGAGGTTTCGAATTTTTCAACGGTTGACTCACTAAATTCTTTCCCTATCAGTGCCTTGCATTTTTCATTATGTTCCGCATACACTTCGGTCAAGTAATATTCAGCCTTTTGTCTTCCGTAAAAACGATCCCTTATCGCAATGGCCGTAACCTCCAATCCATCTGTTTCCAGTTCCCTGCGAAGTTGATAAATACGCGTACGGACGCTCTCTATGTATATATTCAACTCCCGGGCTGAAGCATCTCTTCCCTTGCTGCATTCTTTTTGTTGATTCCAAAGCTCGGCGGGTACCGAACGTTTTATCAGCATTTCCACCATTCTTTTGTTAACGGTCACGCGTACACAAACGGGAGCTTCACCGTTTCTTAATAGCTTTGTTTTCTTAATGAGGAAAAATACATTAAATGTTCCCCTACTTAACACACACTCATTTGTCTTCATAATTCCGCATTTTAACGTTATAAAATTAGCATTTTTAGCCAATAAGAGATGCATGTAAAATACTGATAAATAGAGAAATAAAACACATTTAGTGGGGGATTTCCAGAGGGATAAAATCCCCCACTAATAACCCCACGATTAGGGTGCTTAAAACCGCATTATTTGGCAGGAGAGTAAAAATGAAAAAACCCTGAAAGCGTTTAGCTTTCAGGGCTTTGAGTTGTATTGTCTTGACTTTTAGCGGTATGGACGGATTGTGAAC
>DCEG01000102.1:0-1471 GCA_002316835.1 Bacteroidales bacterium UBA1035
CCGGTGTTTTTCTTTGTGTTTTTCCAAGTGTCCTCAATCACAGCCAAATCACTTATTTCATTTGCACCGTAATCATTAAAAACAAGTATTATGGATAAAAATGAAATTTCCTTTAACAACTTGCCGAACGCCGTAGCACATCTGATTGGCGAAGTGGCAGAAATCAAGCAATTAGTAGAAAAAACGCAATTGCCGACGGTCGGTTCAAAACGAGTGCCGATTGGGATTGACGATGCGTGCAAACTTATCGGGAAAGCCAAGCCAACCGTGTATGCACTCGTGCGGAAACGGTTAATTCCGTGCTACAAAAACGGCAAAAAGCTCTACTTTTTTGAAGACGAGTTACTGGCGTGGATTGAGAGCGGACGCAAGAAAACCGTAGAAGAAATAGCACGTGATGCCACAGACTTTGTAAATGGTAAACGGCGAGCAAATGCCCGTTATTAAGAATGGTGTCGATGAAAGTAAAAGCAACCGACCGCAATGCGGGCAAGCGCTCCAAAAACGAACGCATCGAATCCTTTCTGCGTGAGAAATACCAATTTCGTTTCAATACGGTAAAAAGCCGAACGGAATTTCGTCCGGCTGAGACGAACGAAATGTATTCTCCACTCACTAAGTTCGACATCAATTCGATACGCCGCTTACTGGATGCTTCGCAAGGAATTACTACTTCTGCAGAGAATATCCGTGCCATTTTGGAGAGCGACTTCTGTCCTAAAGTAAATCCCGTACAAGAATATTTTCATTCCCTGCCGGAATGGGACGAAAACCGAACATCGGAAATTGTCCGATTGGCGGAATGCGTAACAGTACGTAGTCCCGAGAAATGGCGACAGTATCTCTTGAAGTGGCTTATAGCGGTAGTAGCAAACGCAATGGATGATTTTCAATGCCGCAATCACACCTGCTTGGTGCTTACAGGCGAACAAGGCAAATTCAAAACCACTTTTTTGGATTTGCTTTGCCCTTCGAGTTTGAAAAACTATTTGTTTACCGGAAAAATAGATCCGCAAAGCAAAGACATCCAAACACTCATTGCCGAATATCTTTTCATCAACATCGACGACCAGCTGAAAGCATTGAACAAGCGAGACGAAAACGAACTGAAAAACCTCATCACCACGCCACGTGTCAAGTATCGCCGACCTTATGACGTGTATATTGAAGAATATCCCCATCTGGCGAGTTTTATGGCATCGGTCAACGGTAACGATTTCCTGACAGACCCGACCGGCAGTCGCCGTTTCCTCCCTTTTGAAGTGGAAAACATCGACATCGAAACCGCCAAGCGGATTAATATGAACAACGTCTTTTCTGAAGCCGTATGGTTTTGGAAAAAAGGTTACCGGTATTGGTTCGATGAAGCAGAAATCGCCGAACTGCACCGAGAGAGCGAAGCTTTTCACGTGCAGACAGTAGAATACGAAATGTTGTTGAAAGGGTTCGAGAAACCCGAAGAAGCATCGGA
>DCEG01000102.1:1673-2665 GCA_002316835.1 Bacteroidales bacterium UBA1035
CTTCAAGAAAAGCGTATGGGAGAAGCATTGCGAAAAGCAGGATTTGAACGAAAGTCAAAGCGCATAAACGGGAACCCGATGTACGTCTATCATATCCGTAAAATATCACCCAATCCATTTATTCCTACTTATTACAATGAATGATAATACTACCTTACTACAAAAGGAAATAACACAATGAAAGAAAAAAGATTACGCCGTAGTAACTCCAAAAAAACGATGTTACGACCATTTTACTACCTACTACTTTTTAAGAGTATAGTAGTTACTACCATAAAAGATGTTTCTACTCTTTTTTCTTTCACTGTCAACTACTTACAAAAAATGGAACTGTAGTAAGATAAACTCCTAAAACTTAGAAAAACAATTAAAAACAACATAAAAATTATGGAAACAAACAATGTCAAAGACATATCCATCAAAGGCTATTTAGCTGAAAGAGGTATTTATCCTGTAAAAGAATATTACGGTTACGGAATGTACCTCAGTCCGTATCGTAACGAACAACATCCGAGCTTTAAAGTAGACTATCGTAAAAACCTCTGGAGAGACTTCGGAGCCCATGAAGGAGGAAGCATCATCGATTTGGTCATGAAGATGCGGAACTGCTCCGATATAGAAGCTATTAAACTATTGGAAGAAAAAGCCGACTTGCCTTTAATTGTCAAGACCGCTTTTCCTCCCGAATCAGAATCGGTAGAGCGGATGAAATTGATCCGAGTAGAACAATTTCTTCCGCCCAACCTCGAAAACTACCTGTTTCGTGAAAGAGCCATCCCTCTCAAACTATCGAAATATCTTTCAACGGTATATTACAGTATAAAAGGAAGAGTTTACTATGCCATTGGTTTTAAAAACGACAAAGGAGGCTTCGAACTACGCAACGCTCATTTCAAAGGCTGCTTTCCTCCCAAAACAATCACTACGTTTGACCGTGGCACATCAATATGTAACCTATTTGAAGGATTTATGGACTTTTTGAGTTATCTCAC
>DCEG01000102.1:2935-3476 GCA_002316835.1 Bacteroidales bacterium UBA1035
TATCTGGATAACGACGAAGGAGGAAAAGAAGCATTGCAAAAACTTGTAAAATTAAAACTACCTGTAATTGATTGTTCAAAAATGTATGTAAACCATAAAGATTTGAACGAATTTTTAAAGCAAATGAAACGACAAAAGACCAATCAAATTATTCCAAAATCCAAAAGAATGAAACGCTGAAAACCAACCGGAAAATACCGGAAAATACCGGAAAACCGTATAAAATGAGATGAAAAAGTAGGTAATCTCCACTATGATAAAAGCGATTAGTGCAGCACGAAGAAAGCAACTAAGCAAGTTTGTGTTTCGGGCTGCCCGAAACCTGCTTTTCATCCCGTTGGTTTCCATTTTTACTTAAAAACAAGCATTGAAATGTTACAAAATAAACCATCTAAAAAAGGCGGTCGACCCGCCAAAAGTTTAGCCGAAAAACGCAAGTACCGGCTATCCTTAAAACTGAATACGAGCGAATATTTGCAACTCAAAAGCAAATCCAAAATTGCAGGAAAGAACCGATGCGATTTTCTTCGCGAGCTGATTT
>DCEG01000102.1:3652-3907 GCA_002316835.1 Bacteroidales bacterium UBA1035
CTGAACCAGCTTGTGAAATTGGCACACGTGCAAAGCGTATGGTATATTGAGATTACGGCTAAGAAACTATTAGACGATTTGGACGAACTTTTAAAACGAATAAAGCTATGACGGCAAAAATTGTAAAAGGAAGCAGCTTTTCGGGTGCTGTTGGTTATATGCTAAGCAAAAAAGAGAAAGCGGAACTCCTAAAAGCCGAAGGTGTACGTACTGAACCTAAAGAACTCACGGTAAAAAGCTTCGAGTTGCAGGCAT
>DCEG01000111.1 GCA_002316835.1 Bacteroidales bacterium UBA1035
AAACGATACAATTAAAACCGAATTATTAACTAAAAAGAAAGGATAAATTATGACAATTATTAGAAGAACGAACACATGGTTACCCAGTGTTTTCAACGACTTTTTCGGTAACGAATGGGTTACGAATAACAACAACAAATCGGTTCCGGCAATTAACATTCAGCAAAACGAAGACGGTTTTTTGGTTGAAGTGGCTGCTCCCGGTATGACCAGAGAAGACTGCAACGTAAGTGTAGATGAAGATAACAACCTGGTTATCTGTTTTGAAAAGAAGAATGAATCGGAAGACAAAAAAGGAACATATTTGAGACGCGAATTTTCTTACACACAATTCACACGAAGAATGATTTTGCCCGATAATATCGAAAATGAGAAAATTGTGGCTAAAGTTGAAAACGGCGTGTTAACGGTAGAAATACCCACGATTAAAGAAGAAGAAAAAGTGTCGAGAGCCAAACAAATTGAAATTCAGTAAAATAAACGGATTAATGAATTTAAAATATCACCTCAAATCGGGGTGATATTTTTTTGTCTATATGCTAAACGTTAAATTTCGAAGATTTTCACATTTTGATGCAACGTTTTTTCATTTTTTTCATCTATATAATTACAAGACAACCCAATTATCTGAAAAATTATAAATTAATATTATGATTAAACGTATTACACTGCTTTGTTTGCTTATTTGCTTGCTGCAAAGTGTTGAAGCACAATCGGGCAATGAAGCTTTTTATCCAAAAATTGAAAGAGGTTACGTCGAATTAAAAGACGGACGCATTATCAGGGGGCAATATATTTACTCTTCTGGATTCGACAAAATCAGGATTATGACAGGCAACGAGTCTTTTGTAATGGACGCATCAGAGGTTGTGCGAATCACCAAAAGAAAACCCAAAGCGGAGAAAGTAGTAGAGAAGTTTGACTTTGAGGAAGATATCCAGCTGATTAAAAACTATTTTATTTTTAGCGAGTTAGGTGTCTTGCCCGGAAACCCGGATAACATCAACAAAATGCCGTTGATTTTTCATACATCGGTGAACTGCAAATTTCTCGAAAAATTATCCGCCGGCGCCGGGGTAGGGGTGGAGTTCTATAGAGAAACCTACTTGCCGGTAACAATAAACGGAATTTATAAGTTTAATAATAATCGTGTGGCCCCGTTTGCGATGCTTCAGGCAGGATATCAAATCCCGATAGAAGGTTCCAGAACCAAAGTTGCAAACGTATATCCAACGAGTTACTATATTGATTACATGAGTTCCTCTTTTTGGCCCGGCCCGTCGGTAAATTACGATATGGATTTAAAAGCCAAAGGCGGAATCTTGCTTAATCCGTCTCTCGGAGTTATGTGGCAAACCCGATCGAACGTAAATTTTACTTTTTCTGCAGGTTATAGATTTCATCGCCTTCGTTACAATAACAAGGAAAAGGAGTATGATCTGAATGTCGATTACAACAGGCTTTCTTTGAAACTGGGTCTCATCTTTTAACTAATTTATTATGAAACATATAAAACTATTATTTTACTTTATTTCGGCGCTGGTTCTCACATCCTGCATGGATATATACACCGAAGAATATATGGCCAATGTACCGGTTTATATGAGTTTTGACGACTTAAGAAGTGCCGTTAAGGCTTCACCGGCAAAGGAACTGGAAAAACCCGGGAAAATATATTTCAAAGACAATTACATTCTGATTGTTGAAAAGTTTAAAGGCATACACGTGATTGATGTTTCTGTTCCAGCGAAACCGACAAATATTTCTTTCATAGAAATTCCCGGCTGTGTTGATATCGCCGTGAGAAACAATATTTTATATGCCGACAGCTTTGTTGATCTTGTAGCGCTTGACGTTTCAGATGTAAGTAAAATAAAGGAAGTAAACCGCCTGAAAGATATTTATCCGTATGCCGTACCGCCAACTGATAATCAATATCGAATCGGCAAAGTAGAAAAAGAAAAAGGCGTTGTGATCGCCTGGGAACAGAAAAAAGAGCGTAATGAACTTGAGGAACAGATAAGATATCCCATCTATTACGGATGGGAGAGCGCATATAAAAATTCAGGCTTAAGTATGGACGCCGCTTACAGCGGTACCGGAGGTATATCGAGTGCATCATTTGGTAAAGGCGGATCGATGGCACGTTTCGGATTATACGACAACTTTCTTTATACGGTTGACCAATATCAGTTGTTTGTTTTCAATGTTTCGGAAGCATCCAATCCCACAAAAGTAATCACTCAACCTATAGGATGGAATGTAGAAACCATGTTCCTGTATGACGATCATATGTTCCTGGGCACAACGAATGGAATGATTATTCTTGAATTGACAAATCCGTCTGCTCCCAAACAAATCAGTTCAATGTGGCATGTTACAAGTTGCGACCCCGTGGTAGTACAAGACGGTTATGCCTACTTTACGCTCCGTGGTGGTACCGATTGCCGGAATAATTCGGTAAATGTACTGGATGTAATTAAATTATCTGCTGACTATAAAACAATTACACCGCTGGCAAGCTACACGATGAAAGAACCTTACGGCTTGGGAATCGATAACAACACACTCTTTCTGTGCGATGATGGCCTGAAGGTTTACAATGTAGCAGATAAGTTAAGTATCAATAACAATCTGATTGCTCATTTCAAAGACATAAAAACGTACGATGTGATCCCATTGAACAAGTTCCTGTTCATGATTGGCGGCGATGGATTTTACTTGTACGATTACACCAATTTACAGAATATAAAATTGATGGGAAGCATCCCTGTAAAGAAGCAAAGTTAGGATAACAACGAAAATCCATTAAAATAGGAGGCCACAAAGGCCACCTTTATGAGATTTAGAGGTAAAATATAGACTTATCATAGTAGCTTAAGAGTTAAAACGCCCTGTTCTTCAAATACATTAACAGGAGTTCCAGCATAATACGAAAATCGTTGTCGATAGAGACATTTTTTATGATCTGTTCTGTTTCATCGAGTAGTTTCTCTAACGTTTTCTGGGCATATTCAATACCACCGTTTCGCTTCGCAAAATCAAGCAATGCTTCAATATTTTCGGTTGAGAAATTTCTGGTACGAATAATAGCCATCATCTCTTCTGAAGCCTCTTGTGGTGTATTTTTGAGAGCATAGATGAGCGGAAGCGTAATTTTTCCTTCACGAATATCATTTCCGGTAGGTTTACCGATATCAGCTTTGTAGTAATCGAAAATATCGTCACGAATCTGGAACGCGATACCCAAAATACGGCCTGCTTTTCCGAACTCTTCGATAGTATGCCGATCCGCGCCGGCAGTAATTGCTCCTATTTTTGCACAGACATAAAGCAAAGAAGCTGTTTTCTTATCAATGACCTTAAAATACTCATCTTCATCGATAATTATCTCATTGGCAAGCGAATACTGATTTAGTTCACCTTCGGCCAGATTCTTACCGAGCTCTGAAATAATACCGATGATCTCCAGATTATTAGTTTTTACGCTTTCTACCAATGACGATGATAACACATAATCTCCGGCAAGGACGGTACGATTATTATCAAAGATGGCATTTGCAGAAGGCTGCCCCCGACGTACGGCCGCTTCATCCACCACATCGTCGTGCATAAGTGTGGCTGTGTGCAACAACTCAACAGTAACCGCAGCGTGATAAGTTGCCGGTGTTATATCGCCACACGCTTTAGCCACCAGAAAAACCAACATAGGCCTTATCCGCTTACCATCCACTTTAAACGTATGCTGAATGATATCGGAAATCCTTTTATTATCGTTTTCCAAAGCTTTCCAAAGATAATTATCGAACTGATCCAATTCGTGACGCAATGACTCTTTTATAACCTGACTCGGGTCCATTTTCAATATTATTAGAAACACAAATTTAAAAATAAATCACCTTAAAGCAATCAAATATTAGTAACTTTACGCATTTAAAGAAATATTTAGTTTTATATGGCCAAACAAAAGTTATTCCTGTTGGATGCTTACGCACTTATCTACAGAGCATATTATGCATTCATCAAAAACCCTCGTGTAAACTCTAAAGGACAAAATACATCTGCAATTTTCGGGTTTGTGAATACGTTGGAAGACGTGTTACGCAAAGAGAATCCGACGCATATTGCTGTGGCTTTCGATCCTCCCGGGCCAACATTCCGTCATACAGAATTTGAAGCCTACAAAGCGCAACGCGAAGCCACTCCTGAAGACATAAAGCTTTCTGTTCCAATTATAAAAAACATTCTCGCGGCTTATAATATTCCCGTTTTGGAGGTCATGGGTTTTGAAGCCGATGATGTTATCGGGACCATTGCCAAACGTGCTGACAAAGAGCGCTTTGATGTGTTTATGATGACACCCGATAAGGATTACGGACAACTTGTTGAACCCCACATTTTCATCTATAAACCCAAATACGGAAGCAATGATTTCGATGTGCTGGATGATAAGAAAGTAATAGAAAAATACAGACTTACCAATCCGAATCAGATGATTGATTTATTAGGCCTGATGGGCGACACTTCCGATAATATTCCCGGCTGTCCCGGGGTGGGAGAGAAGACCGCCCAAAAATTACTGGAAGAATTTGATTCTATCGAAAACTTGCTGGAGAACACCGATAAACTAAAAGGCTCACTGAAAACAAAAATTGAAGAGAATAAAGAACAGATACAGTTTTCTAGATTCCTTGCTACGATAAAAACCGATGTTCCCATTGAAGTGGAAGAAAGTGACTTAGAACGGAAAGAGCTGAACGAAGAGGAGATAAAAAAAATATTCGAAGAACTGGAATTCCGTACACTTATAACACGTGTCCTGAAACAGGAATCTGTTGTAAAATCTGTCCCCAAAACTCCAATTCAAGGCGATTTGTTCAGTGGATTCGGAGAAGTTACCGAAAAAGAGGAAATATCGTCAGCGATGGAACTTCCAAGTAATTTTACCGATATTCATTCCACCAAACACACATATAAGCTGGTAGAATCTGAAAACGAGCTTATTGAACTCAACAAACGGCTTTGCGCGCAAAAATCTGTTTGTTTTGATACCGAAACTACCAATGTTGATCCACTCTTGAGCGAATTGGTGGGTTTGTCATTTGCTTATAACGAAGGCGAAGCATTTTACATTCCTGTTTCAGAAAATCGTGAAGAAGCTCAAAAACAAGTCGATATTTTTCGACCTTTTTTCGAAAGTGAAAACATCGAAAAATCCGGGCAAAACCTGAAATACGATATTCTGGCGCTTCGCAATTACGGCATTCATGTGAAAGGAAAACTTTTCGACACGATGATCGCTCACTACATTCTCAATCCTGAACTGCGTCACGGAATGGATTATATGGCTGAAACATATCTGAAATACAAAACCATTCATATCGATGAACTTATCGGCCCCAAAGGAAAAAGTCAAAAATCGATGCGTGATGTAGATAAACATATCGTTTGCGATTACGCAGCCGAAGATGCCGATATCACGCTGAAACTGAAAAATATCCTGGAAAAAGAAATCAAAAAGAACAATTTCGACTATCTTTTTCATGAAATAGAATCACAGCTGGTTTACGTGCTCGCCGATATGGAATGGACCGGCGTTCGACTGGACTTAGATGCATTGGCACAATTGTCGGAACAACTAACCACTGAATTACAGGAGATCGAGAAAGAAATTATTGAGATGGGCGGTGAAGATTTCAACGTGAACTCGCCTAAACAGATTGGGGAAATTCTTTTTGATAAGATGAAAATCATTGAAAAACCGAAGAAAACCCGAACAGGACAATACAGCACGAGCGAAGACGAATTGGAAAAACTGCGTAACAAACATCCGATTATCGAAAAAATACTTGAACAGCGAGGACTGAAAAAACTTCTGAGCACCTATATCGATGCATTTCCGGTTCTTGTAAATCCCCGAACCGGAAAAGTACATACATCATTCAACCAAACCGTTGCCGCTACCGGGCGGTTAAGCAGTACAAACCCTAACTTGCAGAATATCCCCATTCGCGACGAGCGCGGAAGAGAAATGCGACGCGTTTTCATTCCCGATGATGGCTGCACATTTCTTTCGGCGGACTATTCGCAAATAGAGCTGCGCATTATGGCTCATTTGAGCGAAGATAAAAATATGCTTGATGCGTTTAACCAAGGACAGGATATTCACGCTGCCACTGCTGCCAAAATCAATCACATCCCCATGGAAGAAGTCACTGCAGATATGAGACGCAAAGCAAAAACAGCCAATTTTGGTATTATTTACGGCATATCGGTGTTCGGGCTTTCTGAGCGTCTGAACATCCCGCGCGCAGAAGCCAAAGAGCTAATAGAAGGCTATTTCGCTACCTATCCTAATGTGAAACACTATATGGATGAGAGTATCGCCAGAGCACGCGAAAAAGGATATGTGGAAACGCTGTTGGGGCGCAAACGCTTTCTGTCGGATATCAACTCCAAAAACGCTATCGTCCGCGGATACGCAGAAAGAAATGCCATAAACGCACCCATACAAGGGAGCGCTGCAGACATCATAAAATTGGCAATGATTCGCATTTTTAACCGGTTGGAGAAAGAAAAACTTCAATCGAAAATGATTCTTCA
>DCEG01000104.1 GCA_002316835.1 Bacteroidales bacterium UBA1035
CTACACAGTTTGAACCCGGAAGCAAATGGAGTTACTGCCAATCCGGAATCAATACCGGAGCTAGAATTGTAGAAATAGTTAGCGGATTACGTTTCGATCAGTTTCTGCAGAAACGAATTTTCGATCCTCTGGAAATGAGTAACACCACTTTCTATCCAACCCGGCATATTGATGTGAAAAGAGCCGCCGGCTACGTGAAAAATGATAGTACGGGAAATTTTGAAAAAAGAGAAGTTTCCGGAATTTTCGGGAAGCCTGAAAATGCTCCTTTGGGAAATGGTGGTTTATTTTCTACCGCTTCGGATTACGCACATTTTGCTCAAATGCTTCTGGGTAAAGGGGTTTATAAAGGGAATCGCCTTCTAACCGAAGATGCCATGAATTACTTGACTACGGTAAGCACAGGTGATCTGGATTGCGGATTTCTTCAAGAAGATCAATATGAAAATCGAGGTCCCAATTACGGTTGGGGTATTGGAACCTGTATCCTTCGTGCTCCACACCCAGGTGTTGCTGCTGTGCTATCGCCGGGTACTTTTGGGCATGGCGGAGCATGGGGAACACAAGCGTGGATTGATCCTGTAAAAGGGGTTGCCTACATTATGATGTTGCAGCGCCTGAACGTAAACTCAGATGCGAGCAACATTCGTGCAGAATTTCAACAGAAAGCATTTGATGAGCTAGTATCAGATAAATAGTTTTGAGCCCTTAGAAAACAATGCTGTATCCTTTCTTGTTCTAAAAGTCAAACTACACAAAATGGACGAAAGAATACAGCAACAACTTAATTTTATTCTTGAAGCAGATAAACTCAAAAACGTTATCCGAAGGAACTACCTTATCGATGATTCACGACGCGAGAACGTTGCCGAACATTCGTGGCACAGCATTTTACTGGCACAGGTTTTTTTTGAATATGCGGAGAACAAAGAGGAACTCGACTTGCTGCACATAGTGAAACTAATAACCATACACGATCTGGTGGAGATTTATGCCGGTGATACTTTTATTTTTGATGAAGATGGTTATATGGATAAATTTGAAAGGGAAAACGATGCTGCAAAGAAAATTTTCGGACTTCTGCCACCCGATCAGGGAAAGGAAATGTATGATTTATGGTTGGAATTCGAACAAGAAACCACGCCAAATGCCATTTATGCCTGTGCCATTGATAAAATTATGCCTGTAATGCTCAACACATACAGCAAAGGGACGAGCTGGCGTGAAGCATCCATTTCTAAAGAAAACGTTTACCGGACATTAAAGATAATTGAAAAAGGTCCCAAGAAAGTATTCAGTCTGCTGCACGAATTTGTAAAAGTAGCTTCAGAAAAGGGCAATTTAAGCTCGTAATCGAATTAATAATCAAAGGAATTGACACAGTACTTTTGTATAGAAAGCACTAAAATAGATTAAAATTCAACGCATTATCTTTTTTGTGATTTTTATTTTCTATTTTTGTTAGATCATTAAAAACCGTACACTTATGAAAAATCATTTACTGTCTGCCATACTTTTTTTGATGCTCTGTTTACCTGTCATTTCCCAAGAAATTCCGCACTTGAAAATGAGAACCGATTCGAATAGACTGCTTCTTGCAGAAAAGTGGAAAAATGATTCCATCAAGATATTTTCACGTGACACCCTAATCTTTTCAAAAGACTCTATCCCTTTGAAAATTCAGAAGCCATTTGACATGAAAAAATTTAAACAGTTTTCTCAAATACATCCTAAAATCAAAACCCAAACCCAAGATCTTCCGGTTATAACTCCTTCCGAAGGAAATTATTCACTCATCGTGGTAATCCCCGATACCACTGCCTATTTTTATTTGAAAAACGGCTTAAGAAAATAGATTGTATTTATACACCCGTTGTTAATATTTCAATAATCTATCAATATTCAGTTAGATTTGGTTAAATTTTTTCTATAAAACTCATAAGCAAAAACTTTTTGCTCAATTGCTTGTTTCTATAATAACGCATAAAATAGCTGTATATTTTATGCGCTTGACATTTTTAAAATCAAACAATATAAATTTATTATGAGCAAGAAAAAAATTGCTGTATTGGTAGGCAGCTTAAGAAAAGAGTCTTTTAACAAAAAAGTAGCACATCAACTAATCAGTTTAGCACCTGATTCTCTGGAATTAGAGATCGTAGAAATTGGACATCTTCAACATTATAACGAAGATTTTGATCAAAATTCTCCCAGCGAATATGTTAATTTTCGCGAAAAAATAAAATCAGCAGATGGCTTTTTGTTTGTAACACCTGAATATAACCGTTCTATTCCCGGAGTTTTAAAAAATGCTCTCGACATTGCATCAAGACCATATGGACAAAATATGTGGAGTGGAAAACCAGGAGCCGTTGTTAGTGTATCGATCAGTTCTATTGGGGGATTTGGCGTCAATCACATCTTGCGTCAATCGATGGTGTTTTTAAATGTTCCCATGATGCAGCAACCCGAAGCCTATGTAGGTAATGCTTATTCTCTCTTCGATGAAAACGGTAATCTTCTAAGTGATGATACTCGCAATTTCCTCAAAAATTATATTGATGCCTACGCAGCTTGGGTAAATAAATTCTAATCAATAATAATTTAGATTTAGTAGCGTTGCGTTAATTT
>DCEG01000060.1:0-18112 GCA_002316835.1 Bacteroidales bacterium UBA1035
CACAATCTTCGTTTTGCCCGTACCCGAATCGAAGATAAAATTGATACATCCGATAGTTTTTTCCTGACAAACTGGGTAAACGGTTTCAAAAATCTTTTCAATTCTAACACGTGGGCAAGTATAGCCATTGTATTTTTTATCGTTTTTCTGGCTTGCATTGCCGCTTTTCTTTTCGTCAGAAGAATGTGGATCAGAAAAACCGCGTTTTATGCAGCTATCGTGATTTTTGCTTTTCTTTTAGTAGCCAACGTATTTGCTTTCAGTCAGAAGAACAGTCGTATCAATCGTAACACGGGCATTGTGATGGCAGCATCGGCTAGCATTATGACATCGCCCGATGCCAATAGCCAGGAACTTTTCCGCCTGCACGAAGGAACCAAAGTGAAACTTAACAAAACCGATGGCAATTGGATTGAAATTGAAATTGCTAACGGTAGTGTAGGCTGGACATCGAAAGAAAATGTGGAAGTTATATGAAAGAATCCATCGAAAATCTATTACCGTTTGAACGAGATCTTTTTTTTGCCTTAAACGGCAGTGATTCTTTATTTTTAGACAACGTTTTTTGGACTTTTACCGGCAGGTACGTCTGGATTTTGCTGTTTCTGTTCTTTCTTGTAATGTTTTTTTATAAAACGAAACCCAAAGAAGGAGTTTTGGCGGCTGTTTTTTTTATTCTTGTTATTGTGGTGTGCGATCAGGTTTCATCATCCATTGTCAAAGAGGTTTTTCAACGGATGCGGCCTACAAGGCATCCCGATTTCAAGGATTTAGTTGACATGGTAAACGGGTATCGTGGAGGTGGATTTAGTTTTGTATCGGGACATGCCACCAATAGTCTAGGCCTTGCCGTACTGCTGTCACTCATTTACAGAAACCGATGGGTCGCTATCCCGGTTCTGATATGGGCAGTACTGAATAGCTATTCGAGAATCTATCTTGGTGTACACTTTGTTTCGGACGTAATTGGCGGTAATATATTAGGCTCTCTTCTCGCATGGATTGTTTATAAGCTTTATTTATGGATAAGGGTCCGGTTTTACCATATTCCTAAAACAGAGGCCAGATTATCGGTTTATCCCAATCAAACAGCTAGATTTGTTGGATTCGTAACTTCAATCTACATATTATTAATCATAATTTTTAGCCCTTTTTTAGCAACTTTACCACATTGAAGTTTGTTAACATTGTAAAAGTTACATTTTCGTAATCTTTTTGATGAAAATAATTGGCGTTATCTAAAATATTGTGTAAGTTTAGGGCATAATTTACTAACAAGATTTATGAATCATAAAAATTAAAGAACCATGGCAAGAACTCTCACTTTTAACGAATTAAGAGCATTGAAAGACAAGCTCCCTGACGGTAGTATCCACCGGATAGCTGAAGAATTGGGACTGAAACCCGAAACCGTAAGAAACTATTTTGGTGGGTACAATTACAGAGAAGGCAAAAGCATCGGCGTTCACATCGAACCAGGGCCTGATGGTGGTATTGTTGTTTTGGATGACTCTACTATATTCGATAAAGCGTTATCAATATTGGGACTTGAAGATTATCCTGTTTATCAAACAGAACCTATTGAGGAAGAGGATAAGATTTAAGTTGTTTTGAGAGATGAAACCCAATATTTGATGTAAATAAGGCAAATATTGGGTTTTTTCTTTTTAATTTTGAGAAAAACTATTTTAACGATAAGAACATGGAAAAAGACGATAGGAAAAAAGACAATACCGAGCAGAAATTAGTTACAGTTGCTATTCATTCATATGAGAAAGCAGTAATCCTCAAATCGATACTCGAATCGGAAGGTATCCAGGCAGTTATTCACGGTCTGAGCCTTATTCAGCCTACTGTTCCCGGCAACGTACGTGTCAGAATTAACGAAAGCGATTTGCCGAGAGCGCTCACCATAATCGAACAAGTTGACTTTACATCGAATATAGAATCACTTGACGATCTTGAAAAAGTGAAAACAAAAAATGAAGTATTAATTCCGGTCGATTTCTCGAATTACACGATGAAGACCTGCGAATTTGGTTTCAATCTTGCTTTTGATACAGGTTGCGATGTAAAGCTTATCCATTCCTTTTTTACTCCATATTATCCTATGGCAATCCCTTTTGGCGACTCTTTTGCGGTTCAAACCACGGATAAAGACTTGTATAAAGATATCAAAACAAAAATGGAAACAGAGATGGATTCGTTGGTCAAAAACATCAAAGAAAGAATTGCCAACAAGGAATTTCCCGATGTTAAATTCACGCATATGTTGTTGGAAGGACTTCCCGAAGAAGAAATTATATCCTATTCAAAAAAGCAACGTCCACGTGCAATTGTGATGGGTACGAGGGGAAGTAACGCAAAGGATCTCGATCTGATAGGTAGTGTTACTGCCGAAGTTATTGACGGTTGCAGAACACCGATTTTCGCTATTCCGGAAAACTCCAAGGATCAGGATATTTCTCAAATGAAAAATATTCTTTTCCTAACCAACTTCAGGGAGCGGGAATTTAAAGCTTTTGATATTATGATGAGTTTCATAAATCCGTATCCTATAAAGATTTATCTGGCTCATATGGCAAAGAAAGAAGATGTTTGGGATGAAATTAAGCTATCGGGAACGCAAAAGTATCTGGAAGAGCAATACCCCAATCTCGATATCGATTATAGGGTGATTGACCGCGACAGACCATTGGAGGTAATACTCGAAGAGTTTGTTGAAGAGAATAAAGTTGATATGATTGCCTTGTCGAGCTCAAGAAGAGGATTATTTGCCAGAATTTTCAACCCGGGAATCGCGCGCAGAATGCTTTTCCATTCTGATACTCCTCTGCTTGTGATTAAGGGATTGTAAAGATGGAGAATTTATATAAATGAAAAGTCCGGACAAATTGAAAAGTCCGGACTTTTTTGGAGGTACCTGGCAGATTCGAACTGCCGTTGACGGTTTTGCAGACCGCTACCTAGCCACTCGGTCAAGGTACCGATTTTGTATTAGGCGAGTGCAAAGATAATATATTTATTTTTAGAACAAAAATCTCTGAGGACTAATTACGAAAATAACAACCTGAAAGCATCGCTCACCTTTCGGACTTGTTGAATCTCGATCTTCACTTTTTTCGTAAAACCTTTTAGGTTATTTGATGGGATAAGAATTCGCGAAAATCCTAATTTTTCAGCCTCCTGAATACGTTGTTCTATACGGTTCACAGGACGAATTTCACCAGAAAGGCCCACTTCACCGCAAAGGCACGTGTCACGGTCGATGGCCATATCCAAACTCGACGATAAAATAGCACTGATTACCGATAAATCCAATCCTGGATCGCTTACACGCACCCCGCCCGCTATGTTCAAAAATACGTCTTTTTGTGCCAGTTTAAATCCGGCACGTTTTTCCAACACCGCAAGTAGCATATTCATCCTTCGGATATCGAATCCAGTCGCTGAGCGTTGTGGTGTGCCGTAGGCGGCGGTACTTACAAGCGATTGTGTTTCAATTAAAAACGGGCGAACTCCTTCAATGGCGGCAGCTATGGAAACCCCGCTCAGGCCATCGTGGTTTTGCGTGAGCAACAATTCCGACGGATTGCTCACTTCGCGCAATCCCGATTGGTTCATTTCGTAAATCCCCAGCTCTGCCGTGCTTCCAAAGCGGTTCTTGATGCTACGAAGAATGCGGTACATATAATGTTGGTCGCCTTCAAATTGTATAACGGCATCCACAATATGTTCCAGGATCTTTGGTCCGGCAAGGCTACCATCTTTTGTTATGTGCCCGATGAGGATAACGGGTGTTCCTGATTGCTTCGCAAATTTAAGGATCGATGCTGCACACTCGCGTACTTGGGAGATACTTCCGGGAGATGACTCAAGCACATCACTGTAGACGGTTTGTATGGAGTCAATAATGACCAGTTGCGGTGATGTATTCTTAATGTGTTTAAAAATTTCATCGAGGTTGGTTTCGCATACAATCAGGGCGTTATCGTTTTGTTGTCCGATTCGGTCGGCACGTAGCTTTAACTGTCGTGCGCTCTCTTCCCCCGACACATACAACGTTTTAATATCCTGAAGTTTCAAAATTGTTTGCAGCACGAGTGTTGATTTCCCGATTCCGGGCTCACCACCGATTAGAACGAGCGATGCCGGAACCAATCCGCCACCCAATACGCGGTTCAGTTCTTCGTCTTGCATATCGATGCGCGGTTCTTCGTCGGCACGGATTTCTTTCAACGTAATCGGCTGACTTTTCACACCTTCAAACGAGCGGGTATCTTCCTGTTTCGAAGCACCGTCTTTGCGTATCAATTCCTCAACAAATGTGCCCCACTCACCGCACGACGGACATTTTCCCATCCACTTAGGTGATTCGTTACCACAATTAGAGCAAAAATATACGGATTTTAATTTGGCCATTTTTAAGACAATAAGACTTAGATAACTTCAGATAAAGTTTAACTACATACAAAGATAACGATATTTTTTCCGTTATAAACAATTTCGTATTTTTGTCACAAATAACTCGTAACCCGTAACATTTATGTCAATCATTTCATCGCTCATCTCCTACTCGCTTAATATTTCTTTTAAAAGCGTTGAGAACACTATAAAATTACTTGACGAGGGTGCTACTATCCCTTTCATCAGCCGCTACCGAAAAGAAGCGACCGGTGCGCTTGATGAGGTGCAGATTGCTGAGATTAAATCGTTGAACGATAAGTTTATCGAACTCGAAAAACGAAAACAAACCGTACTTTCATCCATTGAGGAACAGGAAAAACTGACACCGGAGCTGAAAAAGAGAATCGAAAATTGTTGGGATTCCATCGAGTTGGAAGATATTTATCTGCCCTACAAACCGAAACGCCAAACACGTGCCGAAATGGCTCGCAAGCGAGGTTTGGAGCCGTTGGCACAATGGTTGATGTTACAACAAAGCGGATCGGTGGAAGAGAAAGCTAAACAGTTTATCATGGAAGAAATCCCCGATTCCGATACTGCATTGAAAGGAGCTTGCGACATTATTGCCGAGTGGGTGAACGAGGATGAGAAAGCGCGGCAAATGGTAAGAAATATTTTCGCACGCGAAGCGGAAATTACCGCAAAAGTGATAAAGGGAAAAGAGGAAGATGGAGAAAAATACTGGGATTATTTCGATTTTTCAGCACTGATCTCACGATGTCCGTCACATCGGATTTTGGCGATTCGTCGTGGAGAAGCCGAAGGATTTTTGCGTGTTTCTATTTCACCCGACGACGATAAATGTCTGGATAAACTCGTTCCCCGATATGCTAAAAACGATACCGAAGCCGCCGATTACATCGAAAACGCGGTGGAAGATTCGTACAAACGGCTTTTGAAACCGTCCATCGAAACCGAATTTGCCAATCTCTCCAAAGAGAAAGCCGATGAAACGGCCATTTCAGTCTTCGCAGAAAATCTACGGCAGTTGTTGTTGGCTCCGCCATTGGGACAAAAGCGTATTTTGGGCGTTGACCCCGGTTATCGCACTGGTTGCAAACTGGTTTGCCTGGATGAGCAAGGCAATCTGCAGCACAACGAAACCATCTACCCGCATCCGCCGCAAAACGAGTTTCAGAAGTCGGCGAGCAAAGTTTCCAAATTGGTTTCCACCTATAATATAGATGCCATTGCCATCGGAAACGGAACGGCAAGTCGCGAAACCGAGCGATTTATTGCCAACATTCGTTACGACAAAGAGGTGAAAGTGTTTGTAGTGAGCGAAAACGGCGCGTCGGTTTACTCGGCATCGAAAACTGCACGCGAAGAGTTCCCCGATTACGACGTTACGGTTCGTGGAGCGGTTTCCATCGGCCGTCGGTTGAGCGACCCGCTGGCGGAATTGGTGAAAATTGACCCCAAATCCATTGGGGTGGGGCAGTACCAGCACGATGTGGACCAGTCGAAACTGAAACGTTCGCTCGATCAAACCGTGGAAAGTTGTGTGAATTTGGTTGGTGTCAATCTCAATACGGCGAGCAAGCATCTACTAATGTATGTGTCGGGTTTGGGCGAATCGTTGGCGCAAAACATCGTGAATTATCGTGCCGAAAATGGCGCATTTCGTTCCCGGAAGGAGCTGAAAAAAGTGCCCCGATTGGGCGAAAAGGCGTTTGAACAATGTGCCGGATTTCTTCGCATTCCCGATGCTGAAAACCCGCTGGACAACTCGGCCGTGCATCCCGAAAGTTATGTAGTTGTGGAAAAAATGGCAAAAGATCTTAAATGTTCGGTTGCAGAACTAATTAACAATAAATCGTTGATCGATACCATTGACATCAATCGCTACAAAACCGAAACTGTCGGTACTGAAACGTTGACCGATATTCTGCAAGAACTGGAAAAACCCGGACGCGATCCGCGTACGAAAGTGAAAATGTTGGAGTTTGACGAAAATATCCGTACCATTGCCGATGTAAAAGAAGGAATGGTACTCAACGGTATCGTAACCAACGTAACCAATTTCGGTTGTTTCGTAGACTTTGGTATCAAAGAAAACGGGTTGGTACATATTTCAGAACTTGCCGACCGTTTTGTGTCCAATCCTACAGATGTGGTTTCATTGCATCAGCATGTTAAAGTGAGAGTATTATCGATAGATTTAGAGCGAAAAAGAATTCAGTTGAGCATGCGCTCTATTCCGTCTGGCACATAGCCGATTTATCGGATGATGTAAACGAAAGTGCGTTTGAAGTGTTTTATATTTTAATTAAACTAGACAAAAAATAAAAAAAACATGATATCATCTGAGCAAGAAGCACCGATCCCTATAGATTACAAACGCTTGTTTGAAGGCGTTCGTGATTTTAGAACAAATGAATTTATTCCACGTCAGCAATTTTTTGAAGAACTGGGACAACAGCAAAAACCGCATACGTTGTTTATCGGATGTTCCGACTCACGCGTTGTACCTCATCTTATTACTCAAACTTTTGCCGGTGAGTTGTTTGTGATAAGGAATATTGCAAATCTTGTTCCTTATTACAAGAAACATTCCGATACATATTTAGCCACAACATCGGTAATAGAGTATGCGGTTAAGCAGATGAATGTGAACAATATTATTGTTTGCGGACATTCAAATTGCGGTGGTTGTGCGGCTTTGTATCAGGACAAGGAGCTCAGGCATCTTCCACATACTAAAAAATGGCTTGAACTTGCACTACCTGTTAAAGAGATTGTAGAAGAAAAAATTGCTAAAAATAAAATTACTCTCCAACAGCGCAGCCTGTTTACCGAGCAGATAAATGTAGTAGAACAAGTGAATCACCTCATGAAATATCCTTATATCCGAAAACGAGTGAAAGAGGGCACGTTGATGATAATGGGCTGGTACTACCACATTGACAAAGGCGAAATTTACAATTACAATAAGAAGAAAAGGCGATTTATCCGTGTGGAGTAAAAGAACTCTACGCATTACAAAAAACAGGAAAGAGGTACAAACCGGCTTCCTGTTATGCACAAAAAATAAAAAAGTAGAGTTCTGTTATCTTAATATGTAGTGCAACTTCGTTTAGCTTGGATCATCTACTTGGATGTTTGAAATGTGGCTTTTCGTTTAGATACAGTTAAAAAACAACATTTTACACATCGATTGTCCTTTTTTACAAACTTTGCCTCAAGTAATTCTTTCTTCATTGAAAAGGGGCTTTGTTGGAACAATTGTTGCCTGGTTTGAGCGGCTCCGGATACTTGCAAGCAGCCATGAACCGTTTGGTGAACTTTCTGAATTATTGTTTTATGATTTCTACCCTTTTTTCATTACGATAACTTGCTATTTGTTTCTGATTGCGTAAGTATTCGATCATACTTTCCGCAGTTGGCCTAAACAGCCCCGTTCCCGAATCCTGGTGCTCAAAGTCGTAAACCGTAGCCATGTAATTATTAATGGCCACAGTATATTTTCTTTTCATATCCAGTGGAGTATTGTCGTAATTAAAAAGTTGTACGTCTTCGGCGTTGCCGTCGCTATTGATCAGGTATCTCGATTTTATTCCCGATGGATAAAGAGGGAGAAACTCATCGAACTTATACGCGAAAATCAGCATTCTTCTTATTTCGACACCGGTAAGATTAAATAACGTGATGTCGTTACCAAAAGGGTCCATCGAATAAACATTCAATGGGCTGATGTTTCCTTTTGGTAGGTGTTCAACTCGTACACCTCCGGGGTTAACAAAAGCGATTTCAGCTTTTGCGCCTGCACGAAGTGCATCCGCCATCAGGTAACCAACTTGTTCGGCCGATGTAAAGTCATCGTCTGCCACAGCTATGCTTGCTTTTAGTACCGGATTGTCATTGAATTCATTAACCATTGTGCGAATGTCTGATCTTTCGCTGCCTTTGTTGCCTACCGTGAGCAATTTCATCTCACGTTCAACTACTTTCCCATCGGGCTTAACTTTCAACTTGATGAGAGTAGCATATTTGAGCCTTCGTTCAGCCTGTGTTATTAAAATGCCGTTGTGCATTTGTTCCTTTTCAACCCTGGTGTGTGAGTGGGCACCGATTATAAGATCGATAGCGTTGTGTGGCAGCTGATTGGCCAATAGAACATCGTTCTCAAATCCTATGTGATTCAGAAAGACCAAAACCTGACTGCTATCGCGTAAAGACAAATAGTGTGTTGCTGTTTCAAACGGGTCAGTAAAGCTGAAGCCTGTCACGTTATCGGGATGGGTATCCGGAATGCCGCGGGCGTTAATATGCAGTAGCCCCACGAGCGCTATTTTCACACCGTTGGGCAATGTGATTATTTTGTAGGGGCTGATGCGAAAATCTGAATTCGCCGGAGGAGTTAGGTTCGCGCAAAGAAAATTGAACTTGGCACGGTTGGTGATTCGGGCAAAGCCATCCGGTTTTGAATCGAATTCATGATTGCCAATTGCCGACAGATCAAACTTTAGAGCGTTCATTAGCTCAATGATGGGCATGCCTTTTTCGGGATATTGATCGTTTATGGGGTTGCCGGTCTGATTGTCGCCACCCGATATTAAAAGCAGGTTCGGGTAAAGGGCGCGTAAACTGTCTACCATAAATGCTAATCTTGGAAAATTGTCAATGTAGGCATGCATGTCGTTTACTGCAAGTATTTCAACAGTTTTATCTGTATGCGAGTCTGCCGCCAATCTGCGGGTTGAACTGCAACCCGTTCCCATGAACATGCTGAAGGAGATTATTATCAACCGTGTCAGTACGGTTAGTCGGATTGTCTTTTTCATCTGCTTAAGTTTTAATTGCCGTGAAAATTGTCGCTTATGGCTCGCTTGCCGGGAGCCGGGACTTGTTTTTTCTCTTTATAAATAATGCATTTCCTTCAGTTAATTCTCCATCGGGTGCAACCTTGTTTCCATAAACATCATAAATCGTTGGCAACACCTTTGGAAATTTTCTTTTCCGATGCTTATGATAAACCCGTAACGCATCTAAAACTGTTGCGCCATCAAAGATTTCCAGTTGAGTGTTGTTTACCTTAATTTTCATGTTTTTAGCCGAAAGTGAGAATCTCAAAGATTGAAAATATGCTGTGACTTTTTAGGATGCAGAAACTGAAATGCTAAACACCTCGTTAAAACAAATTTAGTCAACGTTTGGTTTTATTTAATGATAATTTCATTTAGTTGTCTTCTTGCTCCTGCTCATGCTGAAAACATTGTAATTGGCATTGCGGCATTGGCTGTAAACTCTGTTTTTTGTTGATTTAATTTTCCAGAAAAGCATTCAGGGTTTTAAAGAAATCTGCCGGCTGTTCCACCCACGGGAAATGACCTGATTTTTCAATAAAGACAATTTTGGAATTTTTGCTCCTTTCATTCAGGAGGACTGAGCTTCCTTCACCGCCGGGATCCTGACGACCGCTAATGATACGGATAGGCTTATCAAGCGCGTAAACCGCCTTGCCGATATCTATGTTCATAAACGCGGGACGTTGGGCAAAAGCCTCACCGAATTTCAAATTGTACAGCATTTGCATTTCATGTGGAGGAAAGGAATTGAAAAAGATTTCTCCAAATTTCCTGTTGAAGAAATACCCGGCTTTGGTCTGAAGCATGATAATTTCCACCGTTTTTTCATCCATTGTCCGGTTAGGATCTTTCATGATCTTATTCATTTGTGCTTTATCTTCCTTGGTAAATCCCATAGAGATATTGTCAAAATAATATTTCTGAAACTTGTTATCTGTATGGGTGCCGGCTACGGGAATGACTTTGTTTACAACATTGGGGAATTTTATGGCATAATACATTCCGAAAAGCCCTCCATAGCTGTGGCCGATAACTGTCCAATCACTGATATTCAATTTTTTACGGACAGTTTCCACATCTTGTATCACTTTATCAATCCCAACCCAGGTAGAGTCAATCTTTCTGTGCGAGCGTCCGGTTCCCTGATAATCCACAAGGATAGTTTTGTAACCATCCAGTAAATCGGCAATGCCCCGCATGTAAAAGGACGAAAAGCCGGGACCTCCCTGAAGTAATACGACAGGTTTGCCTTCACCTTTGGTATAATAATGCAGATATCCGTGCTCGATTTTGATGGAATCGTGTTTGTACTGGGCATTCGCACTCTGAAAGAGGAACATCAGTACTATGAATGAAAAGATGGTTTTCATGTTTTTTAATTGATTAGGAAATCTTTTAATACTTTGAAGAAAATTTCGGGTTGTTCCGCCCAGGGCGCATGTGCCGACCGTTCAACAAAAAAGAGTTTGGAGTCTTTTGAGCGCTCATTCAAAAGAACCGGCACAGCTTCACCGATTGCATCCTGCCGTCCTTGAATAATCCTGATGGGTGTGTTGAGTTGATAAACGTCTTTACCGAAATCAAGTTTGTTCAATTCTATGAACATACTTTGGAAATAATCTCCATTCATAACCATTTTCATTTCATCCGGCGGAATATTGTTCATAAATCTTGGCGCTTTAGAGCGGTCGTAAAATATGGCCGGGGTCATAACCAGCACTTCCTGAATGGACTTCTCGGTTTCCTTCAATGTAGTCGAAGAGCGGATCTCAGCCATCTTTTTCATATCCTCCGGAGTAAATCTTGACATAATATTGGTGGTATAATATTGCTGAAACTTATTATCGGTTCCGGCACCGGATACAGAAATTACTTTTGATACGATTTCCGGATGTTTTACCGCATAATAAAGCGCAAACATGCCGCCGTAACTGTGACCAATCGCTGTCCAGTTATTTATACCGAGCTTTTTTCTGACCAGTTCCACATTACCTACCAAGTTGTCCATTGATACCCAAGTCGGGTCTGCTTTTCGGTATTGTGACCGACCGGTGCCTTCAAAATCCACCAACACAGTTTTGTAACCATCCAGCGAATCGGCGATAGCGCGCATGTAAAAGGATGAAAACCCCGGACCACCCTGTAATAATATCAGTGGTTTGCCTTCACCCTTGGTGTAATAATGGAGATATCCATGCTCGATTTTGATGGAATCGTGTTGATATTGGGCTTTTGCAACCGTGAAGCTGGAAGCAATCAGGAGAAATAAAAGCGTTTTTTTCATAGTTCAAAGTATTTTGTAATTTATTTTTCGTTTGATTTTTCATTCCACTGCATCACCTTCTGCCAGTATTCAACTACGAATTCAGGAACAGTGGAATTTTTGCGTCCAAAATTATTGTAGAAATTAGCATACAATTCTTCCTTGGAAATGGTAGGCGGTTTATAAAAAATTGCACTTCGCCTTGCGAGCTCTATTTTGAATTCCTCATCAATTAATCCATCTACGCCATTCACATTCACAAAATTCGGATAATGGCGATAGTAAACATATCCCGTGTATGCCTGCCGGTTTGTCACTCCTTTCTCTACCAAAGGCATATTTTGAAAAAGACTGTCAGCTATTGGACTTTTGTCCAGGTCAAAACCGAGATCGTCTTTACCGAGATGATGGAATGCTGCATCCCATTTCCCGTTGAGTATGGGTGGGAAAAAACCTAAATTTGTGGTGGAAGACAAGTTGCCAATGGCTTCAGAATTTAGCAATACGTTAGCAACTTTTCCCGGGAAATTTTCGGAAAGATAAGCTCCGACTGGTTTAACCTGAAACCCCATCAGGTTGTAATCGTGCTTCATGGCATGTGCAGAATTCAGAATAACAAAATATTTTTGGCGTTTTTCACCTTTTGCTTCCAGTTCTTTGATTTTTGCAGTAATGTTGACAGCCATCACGCTATCGCGACCCATCATGGATTCTTTGTTGCGGATATTTTTTACCACATCTTCTTTGGTAAGAATTTTTGACCAGTCCACGGCAATATCGGTAGGATGCAGCGACAGCTTTTTATCTTTTCGAAGTCCGGAATTTATCTTGTACAGCCCGGTGAGCAGATGATGATAATTGTACCTTTGCCAAACCGGATACCAGGTGGAGTTTCGCTGAATATCGATGGCTCGTTTCCGGCTTTCATCTTCACTTAAATTATCAGCGTGGAGATATTCGTTTATGGGTTTGTCAAAATTGGAACCGCCCATTTCCATAAAGATATGTCCCGATTTCTGCTGAAACCGTGGATCAGAAAAAACATCGTGAAGTAGTTCGTACTGTGTCAGTTCCAAATGAATCCTTTCCGAAAAGATCACAATGTCGTACTGATCAAAAAGACTGATCAAATAATCTTTGGCGGATGTATTCTGCGTTTTCAAAAAATCGACATAGGTTTTTATTTCCGGATGTTGAGCATTCAGCGATAGGGAAAAACAAATGGCAAATAGGAACAAATATTTTTTCATAGGATTTTTATTTATTCAATTTCTCAGTTTCATTTTTATATTTCACCAGAAAATCCCGCAGTTTCAAACTTTTCAAATTCTCATTTTCATAGGCTTTCATGAATTGCGAAAACTGGAAATACCAGTAAGCAGAAGGATCCGCGGACTGCGTCAGGCGGTGGTAATTTTTATTGTACCAATCCGCTTCATTTTCACCGGAAGGTACAGGATTCTTCAGTTTTGGTATTAACTTTTCTGCCATTTCGTACATCATCTTTATATGCCGTTCGAATCCTTGGTAATCCCTCCAGAACAAAAGGTTCATTTCGCTGGCAAACTGCTCGCCTTCAAACGTGGCGGATTTCGCTTGTTCACCTTGCACATGCATCAGATAATTGGCAAAAGCGTGTGGAATAAAATAGGTATTAAAGAATATCCCGAAATTCCTTTTTGCATTATTTTCATCATCAGAAATGGTTAGCAACGCATTTTTTGTAACTGTGTCCAATTGGTGCCAGTATGGGTAATGGATGTTGTAATTGCCGTCATAATAATTCATTGCCGGGGTTGTTTTCATGCGCAGTGAGTAATCAGGTATCATCAAAAAGCCGACTTTTCTCGCTTTGTTATAGAGTTCGGTATCGATGAATTCAACAAAAGATGAAAGTGAAAGAGAATCTTCATGGGTCTGAAAGATGCTGTTTGTTATTTTTGGTTCTGGCTTTAAAAGCCATTTCATGACATCCGCCCAGCTTGAAGCTAAATCATTATCAAGAGTTCTTTTTTTATAATTGTAAATTGAATTGTAATATGAAAAAGCATCCTCAGGTTGCGGATATTTTAAGTTGAAACTGGGAAAAAGAAAACTTCTTCTTAGAATTTCCTGTGCAAATTTTCTGTCAATTAGTCCCTCAAGGCCTTCCTGATGTACTTGATTTGGGATGGAACCGTAAAAAACAAAGCCGGTGTACTTTTCTCCAAGAGTCAAATTATCATATTCTTCAAAAATCCTGTCTTTCAAATCGGCAAAGGGAGAACCGTTAAAATTAAATCCAACATTATCCAAACTCAAATATTCAAAGGCAGCATCAATTCTACCATCTTCCATTGGTTCGGATATAGTTGAGTTCTGACCGCGAAAATTCTGCATATTAATTAATACGTTGGCAATTTTACCGGAATATCTTTTTTCAAGATACCATAATACCGGAACATATGGTTGTCCGTAAATTTTTGTCTTTTGAAAGGTTCCATGCACGGAATTCAAAATAGCAAAATATTTCTTTCGTTTTCCTTGATTTGAATTAATCACTTTCATTATATTATCGGTCATAACGCTGTCTCTAACAAACTGCTGCATGATCACATTTTGCATTATAAATTCTTCATTTGTAACTTTATCCCAATCTACACCAATGTCTGTTGGATGTAGAGACAACTTTTTGTCACAGGGTAAATCGCGGTTGATTTCGTAGAGTCCCGTGAGCATCATATTATAATTGGGGCGTGCCCACACCGGATACCAGCTCATTTTCCGCTGAATTTCGAGCGCCCGCTGATACGATTGTTCCCGTGTCAGGTTGGGTGCATGCAGGTAATCGTTATATTCCTTATCCCACATGCCGCCGCCTATTTCATGGAAAATATGGCCTACCTGCTCCTGAAATCTTTTATCTTTAAAAATATCCATCAACAGTTCGTACTGAAGCATTTCCGGATGCTGCCGTTCTACGAATACCACAAAATCATACTTATCGAATAGACCGATAATGTAGTCTTTAGCTGACTTGTGCGGTTTCTCCAGAAAATCTACATACGCCTTGATGCTGTCATGTTTGTGATAATTTCCGGTAGTAACTACCTGGGCGATTGAAAATTGAGTAATAAATAAAATCAGAAAATAAAGCATTAATCGTTTCATATCTGTAATTTTTTTATTTCGGTTGAAAATCGGGATGTCTGGTTTGCCAAAGGAAAAAAGCATATTCTTTGGCTGCCTGTAGGAACCGTTCATTGATGGTGCTGCCGCCCAGATGTCTGGAATCAAAATCCACCATCAGGAAAACAAGATTTTCCGAGGCGAAACAAATGGGAGATATATATTCCGGAATCCCTTCAATATATACTCCGGGATTTTTGTATTTGACCATGAAATCATTGATCTTTACGAAAACTTTTTTTGTTTATTAAGTGTTATTTAGAATGATTCAAAATTAAACCTGAATCGAGCCGATAAATAGTACAAATGCGACATTTATTGTTAAAATTAATTAAAAGGATGCGCTATGATTCTATTTAAACCTCATCCTGCCTTGGAACATCTCATTTACTTCTACGTATATAATGAGATTGATTTCTCTTCTATTCAATCATCGAATCAATACTTATTCACTCCCACGCACAAAAAATTCATTGCCATATATCTGGAAGATCCTATTACCGTTAGCTCTCAGGAAAGAACTGAAGAGGTGAAAGAGTTTGTTATCGTTGGCCCACAGACAAGGCCTGTGAATCTCAATCTTAACCGAAAACACCGGATGTTAGCTATCAAACTGAAACCTTGTGCACAACACTATATGCTAAATGGATTTCCCATGCATCGTCTTGCTGATAGTTACCTGAAAGGTGGAGATGTTTTTAACAATCATGGTACGGAACTAATGGAAAAACTAAAACAAGTTCAGAAACCTTTGATGTTAAAAGTATATTTGGATGAATTTTTTCTGAAAATCGCAAAAACAGCTAGTAAACAAAGCAAGATTGACCTTATGCTGGAGGAAATGGAGATATTTCAAAGTGTGGATGAATTGTCGCGTTCGGCAAATATAAGTGCTCGCCAGTTTGAGAGGATTTGCAATGAAAGACTTGGGATGCCGCCCAAATTATATCTGCGAATAAAACGTTTTTCAAAAGCGTATGCTCTGAAAGAACTGAATCCGGAGTTGAAATGGACAGATGTAGCGCATATTTTCAATTATTACGATCAAATGCACCTGATACGAGATTTCAGGGAATTTGCGGGTTATACTCCCAGTGAAATCGATACAATTGTTGAAAGGTCAATAAAAAATTACGCCAATTTTGAGGTAAGGAGTTCGAGTTTTTATTAGATTTTATCCTTTTTCTGAAGAGTAAAGTCATATCTCATAATATAACCGAAAGCTCTATATCGTTCTGGAAAATTTTTAGGTGAAAATGAATTATAATATACCCAGTTACTTGCTTCATCAAAAAAAACATTCATATAATCAATTGCTGAAATCAGTTCAATAGTATTTGGATCGATGAATGCATAAGAACCTCTATACGAACTGGCATTGCCTACTGAAAAAATTGTTTTTGTTTCAAAAAAGATAGAAAATTTATTAATATCGCCATAGCCGACTGTCATCCATTCCTGACCAGGTTGACGGTGTTCTTCAGGCATTTTAAGCATAAATTTATTATTTTGAAATTTGTATTGAAATTTATGATTATGTGAAATTGATGCTGCCCACATATCAGGTTTATTTTCATCTTTGTAATTGATGTTTCTTCCAATATGTATGATCCCTTTTGCATAGACGCTATCTTTTCCTTCAATAAAAGTAAAGTTCGTTTGCTTAATTTTTTTATGAAAATTATAACTTTCAAGAAACCAGACGTTTTTTAAAGTAGTGTCTTTCTCTAAAACAGCTCCGTTATCACTGCCGATAAAGGAATTATACATCACTAAAAGAGAGTCAGAAAATACAGAATGAATTAAAACAAGTTTATTAGAAGCAATTACTTCGTCAAAATTTCTTTCACAACTGAAAAAAGATGAGATAAGAATTGATACAAACAGTATCGAAATAATATTGTGTCTCATAATAAGTATTTTTGGTTTTACGATATATTGCGAATATACAAACTAATTTTCAACCTACCAAACAATCACCAACTGCCTCTCCACCAAATTAAAACTTTTCCGATGATGTTCCGTTATTCCATATTTTTTTATTGCTTCTCGATGGGTTTTAGTGGGATAACCCTTGTTGGATGCCCAATCGTAAACAGGAAATTGGGTGTGTAAATTTTGCATATACTCATCCCGATAAGTTTTTGCCAGCACCGATGCCGCCGCAATAGACAAGTATTTGCCGTCGCCCTTAACCACAAGCGTATGTGGAATGTTTTCGAACGGACGGAACCGGTTGCCGTCCACCAAAATATGTTCCGGCCTTACGGTTAGCTTCGCTAATGCTTTGTGCATAGCCTTTATCGATGCCCACAGAATGTTTATTTCGTCAATTTCTTCCGGTGAACAAATCTCAACGGCGTAGCACAAAGCATTTTGTTCGATTATCGATCGCAGCCGATTTCTGTCTTTTTCCGATAATTGTTTGGAATCATTAAGCTCATCGCATCGAAAATCGGGTGGGAGAATTACAGCAGCAGCAAAAACAGGCCCGGCTAAGCAGCCTCGCCCTGCTTCATCGCAGCCTGCTTCAATGCAATTGGGACGAAGACAAATATCTAATGCCGTGTGATGTTTCATTTAAGATTGATCTCCAGTTTATTATCCGCAGGTGGAAAATCAAGTTGAAACGATTCAATATCAAAATCTTCACTATCCATTAACGTTGCAAATTGTTTGATGGAATGTAGTGTGTTCTCATCCAGCACTTCATCGCCTTTCAGGTGCAAAATATTTATGTGGGTGAGCAGTTCAATTAACGCTTCCCGGGCATCGGCGGCAATGGGTATTTCTGCTTGTTGAAGTCGTGTTTTAATTCCTCGGCGAATAATCGTCTCCATTTTTTTACGGTATTTTTCCTGCAAATCGGGTATGCCGGGAATAGAATTAATAAAACTGGTTTCTATGGAAAGCGATTTCCCGTCAAGCGTAATCAACCTGTAAGGAAACGGATATTGCGACAAACTTCCGGTTTCCACGTCATATATTGTGTTTCCTGTGGAAGTCGTGAGTTGCGAAATATCATTAGAATGGAAATGTCCCGTGAATACAATTTCCAATTTGGCATCGGCAAGGGTTTTGGCCGTTGATTCCCAGTTTTCTAATAAATGGTTAGGGAAAAATGTGGCTTGATATGGCATATGTTCGATGGTGCCGTGATGCATCATTCCCAACACAGTAATATTTTTCGCATTTGCTTCCCGAAGAATTTCGAGTGCCCAATTCATTGTTGATGGAAGAATTCGCCCACCCGAAATGGATGTAGTTTTATGCTCCGCATATCGATTTGTATCGAAACAAAGCAACCATGTTTCTTTATTAATTTCAGCGAGATAGCTTAACGATTCACTATCACGTTTTAGTGCATCGCCAAAGCCGAACGACTTGTAAAATTCTGCAAACTCTT
>DCEG01000060.1:18457-25509 GCA_002316835.1 Bacteroidales bacterium UBA1035
TGTAAATCAGAAACGTTTCGCCCTGACGCAGTTTCATACCTTTCCAATGCAATTCCCGGTTGAGCTATTTCTGAACTTAGAAAGTGTACATCGCTGATAATTGCCATTTTTACCGGTTGTGAATGGGCAATTGTCAACGACACAAAAAACAAAAACAATAAAATATATTTTTTCATCATCAATCCTACTTCAAGCTAAAAGGTTGGTTTTTCTTGTTGCCCCAAACGTGCTCCACTAATTCAGGATAATCGATAAACGGGTTCCTGTTTTTCTGAATGCCAAAAACAGTTTCGTTTCGATTTAGCTCTTTTTCGCTCACCGGATCTTGGCGATGCCATTTGAGGAACATTTCCACGGACCAATCTTTTATTGCCGGATATTTATTCCCGCCAATTTGGGCGGAGCGCCAGTTCGCAACATCGTTTTCATAAGCCGTAACCATATAAAAATATGTTCGGGCAAAGTCGCCTTTGTACTCATTTACAGGTTCAAATACGGTTTGTGTATAATTGCCGAAAGTATTTTGCCCGACTCTGGAACCGTTGGTGGATTCCCACGAGAAAATACCGACTTCGCCAAACGGCAGATTCCCACGGCGATTGTTTACATAACCATCAGTAGGATAAACGTGAAAAAGATCGGAATACATGGGTTCGGCATCACGGAACCAGCTTTTTGGGACAGAGTGTTCCCGGTTGTAACAATCGCCTTCCTGGCGAAAATTGCCGCATCGTTTTCGGTCGATGTAAAATGTATATTTCGATTTTCCATTGGGAATATCGGAATACATATCCCAAACTGAACCGTCGGGTTTTAAATCGGTTTTTTCAAATGCAGACCAAATTTCAGAATAAGAAATTGCATGGTGATTGCCGATGATTTCGAAGAGTGCTGTTTTTAATTCTGCTCCACTTTTTCCGTTTGCTTTGCTGTAATATTCAGAATATGAAACCGATATCGGCACCTGAACAGATTCTGAAGCTTTTTGCTTACATGTTCCAGATAGAAATACGAAAAAAAGAATGTAAACGGAAAAACGAAGAAATTTCATCGGCCATCAATATAGTGATACGCCAACAAAATTAGAAAATTATTCGCGGAAAAACCAATTTAGGAAGGCAAAAGAAACTAAGACTGCAAGAGACGCTCTATTTCATCTATATCCGAACGGAAACCTTTGTCGACATCAGATAAATCTCTGATGGTATTGCAGGCATGAAGAACGGTGGCGTGGTTGCGGTTACCCACCTGGATTCCGATTTGCGAAAGCGATAATTCCGTGTGTCTCTTGATGAAAAACATGGTTACCTGCCGAGCCTGTACAATTTCTCTTTTTCTGGATGCGGATTGAATCAGGTCTCTCTTTACATTGTAGAAATCGCTGACCGTTTCCTGAATCTTTTGCACGGTAATTTTTTTCTTTTCGAAACGGATGTTCTGCTCCATTACCCGACGTGCAAGTACGAGGTCGATTTCGCGATTGTTGATGATGGAGTGCGCCATCAGCGACACGATGATACCTTCGAGATCGCGTACATTTTCAGTTACGTTTTCGGCGATGAAATCGATTACCTGATCTGAAATTGTCAAACCATCAGTCAGCACTTTGTGCTTTAATATTTTCTTGCGTAGTTCTTTGTCGGGACGATCCAACTTTGTTGATAACCCCCATCTAAAACGTGTGAGTAATCGTTCTTCCAGTCCCTGCATATCGGTTGGTGCACAGTCGGATGTCATTACCAACTGCTTGTTGTTCTGATGGAGATGATTGAAGATGTGAAAAAAAGTGTTCTGAGTTTTTTCCAATCCGGACAATTCCTGAATGTCATCGATAATAAGTACGTCGATACTTTGATAAAAGTTGATAAAATCGTTTATGGTGTTGAAGCGGCGAGCATCGGTATACTGCACTTTGAACAAATGTGCTGTTATGTAAAGTACTTTTTTGTCTGGATACAATTCAAGAACTTTTGATCCGATGGCGTGGCATAAATGTGTTTTCCCTACTCCGGACTTTCCGTACACAAAAAGCGGATTAAAAGCTGTTTTTGCAGGGTTTAAACCTACTGCTTCAGCTGCGGTGCGCGCCAGGCGGTTGCTTTCACCTTCAAAGAAGTTGTTGAAGGTGTATTTTGAATTTATCTGCGAATCGAACTCCGATGGTTCAACTCTGTCGAAAGGGCTGGGGACTTTTGCAGAAATCGGATTTGGATTTTTTTTATCTGAAATAGAAAGCTTGGGCTCTCCCCGCATCTCAACGGTCGTATTGCTTTCTGCTTCTACCAAAATACGGTAGTTTAGAATTGTACCTTCACCAATTTTGCGGTAAAGTGTTTGTTGGATGAGATCGATGTATTTATCCTCAAGATATTCGTAAAAAAACTGACTGGGTACTTGAATGGTGAGAACATTGTCTTCATATTTCAACGGGACAATAGGACTAAACCATGTGTTGAACGCAGCTTCGGGAATGATATCACGAATCACGTCAAGACAGTTCTTCCATAAAATTTTACAGTCAGTATTCATTCGAATTAATTAATGATTTTCCTTCTTCTTTGGTTCTGCTTAGTTTGGAGAATACAAATTTTCAAAAAAAAAACGAGAAAAAAAAATCGTTTTGTTATTTGTGATTTTATAACAAAAACACCCGCTTAATTATCAGTTGAATAGGGCTATGAGATTGTTATACAGTGTGTTATATAAATATCCAAAACTGTAATTGATTGATTGATAGAGTTCTGCGATAAGTGTATTAATTTAACTTAATATTGATGTAAAAGTTACATTATTGTTACTTAGAACCAATAAATCAATAGTTTTAAGAGAGCCGAAAATCAAAGCCAATATTTAGAATAATTCTATATAAGGTGAAATCGAAAAATTAACTCGATTTTCGGAAACTTAGAACAGACGCACTCTTATGCTCAAATATCGTTCCGGATTTTCACGTATGTCTTCGAGCAATTTTGTCGCGGTATGTATGGTATTTGTCAAACTATCGTGTAGCTGCGTGTCGTTAGTTAATTTACCTAACGAATTATTGGTATCTGTCAGTTTTGATGACAGTATTTTCAAGTTATCGACTGTCGCGTCAATAGAACTAAATGTTTTTTGAAGTTCTAAAGAATTTAATTCAGCCGTAACGTCTTTTAAATCGTTTGAAACCGCGGTGAGATTTTGCGTTACAGTTGGTAAATCTTTTCTTAACGAAGCCGTAATTGCATTAATGCTTTTACTGGATTGATCCAATTGAGCGACTGTGGATCCGATGCCTGTTATAGATTGTTCCCACATTGGGTTTGCCATCAATTTGTTTAGTGTCATTACCACAGAATCAATATGAGTCAAAATGGAATCAGCTTTCGGAACAATGTTTGCAACTCCGTTCATCATTCCCTGTTTTTGTTGTCCATACAAGGTGTCTCCCGGAACGAGTAACTCAGAAACATCTTTGTTTGCAACAAGACTTACCGTAGATGCACCCAGTAAATCAGATCCAAATTCGAAATAACTTCCTTTCGGTATCCGGTAATTACCTTCGAGATTGATGTCTACAGCAAAACGAATAGGGTTAGAACTGTGCATCCTGATAGCATTTACTAACCCGATTTGGTATCCGTTCACATATACCGGCGATGAAGGGTAAAGTCCTAAAACATCATCGAACATGGCAATATAGGTGTTTTGCTTTTTCAAAACATTGGTACCTTTCAGGAAATTAACTCCAAAATAGAGGAGCACCAAAGCTATAAGAAATGAAACTCCTATAATGAAATTTCTGCTGAATTTGCTTTGACTTTGCATAATTTATTTCTTTATTTTATTCTTTTGCCGTCTTTGAATTCTACAATGAAAGCATCTTTGAATTTGGTCTGAACGGTCTTGAGTGTTTTGTTTATTTCGTTGAGATCAGATGATTTGCCATATGTGTATTTGTACGTAGTTCCGTCAACATAATAATCCACCGGTTTTAACCCTTTCAACTGAGAGGAATTCTCTGACAGTTTTCGTGATGCAGTTAGAAACTGAACCCGATATTCACTTGCGTTTGTACTTGTAGTAGCAGATACATTAGTTGCGGCTGTTTGTCGTTGCTCTGAATTGGTGAATACGTGGCTTTTTTTATCGTATTCACGTTTATATTCTTTGAATGCCAGATAAACAGAGTTGGCAAGTGATTTTTGTCCGGTTTCGGTTTTCATGTAACGTTCGTCGGCGGCATTTGAAATGTAGCCCAACTCCACCAAAATGCTCGGCATAGCTACCTCCCGAAGTACTAAAAAACCAGCTTGCCGCACGTTTCTATTGACTCTTTTCGAATTATTTACCAGCCTGTTTTGCACCAGCGATGCAAAGTATACACTTTGCTGAAGGTATTGATCGGTCATAAACTCGAACATAATGTACGATTCCGGTTCATTGGGATTAAAACCCTGATACTTTGTAGAATAATCGTCTTCGTATAAGATTACTGAGTTTTCAGCTTTTGCCACGTCCAGGTTATCTTTACTTCGATGCAGTCCTAAGACGAATGTCTCAACGCCTTGCGGAGATTGCCTTCTTCTGTCGAGTGCATTGCAATGCAGTGAAATATACAAATCGGCTTTCGCTTTATTGGCTATTTCGGCTCTTTTATTTAACTCAATAAACTTGTCGGTATCTCTAGTATATAAAATTTTTACGTCCTGATGATTGTTTTTGATGAGCTCCCCTAGTTTTTTTCCAACAGAGAGTACAATATCTTTTTCTTTTGAACTCGACCCGATTGCACCAGGATCGCGACCTCCATGACCTGGATCGATAACAACGGTGAATCCGTTTTTTTGTGCAAAAACACTTTCTGTCGAAATCAGAAATAAAATTCCCAAACAGTAAATAATAATTTTTTTCACTCGCAGCGTCATTTTTCTGTCTGTCTTATTTCATACAAAAATAGATAATTATTTCATACTAAAGTGAAGTAAACTGTTATGTACACTATTTTTAACAAAAAAGCCGCACAAAAATGTACGGCCTCTTGGTTATTTTAGAAAAACTAAATTATTGTCCTAACAATTCATTCAGTTTGTTGTGTAATTCTGCTCCACGTAGGTCTTTGGCAATGATAGTTCCGTCTTTATCCAAAAGAACAGTGTGCGGAATTCCGCGGAAAGCATATAATTCTACAACCTGAGTATCCCAGAATTTAAGTTCAGACATTTGCGGCCAAGTCATATTCATGTCTTTTATGCCACTTAACCATCTTTCTCTTTCTCTGTCTAAAGAAACACCCACAACTTCAAAACCTTTGTTTTTATAGTTGTTGTAAGCGGCAACCACATTAGGCATTTCGTCGCGGCAAGGGCCACACCATGCTGCCCAGAAATCAACTAGAACAACTTTCCCTTTTCCGGCGTAATCTGATAATGAAACATTTTTTCCATCAGGATCCGGCATAGTGAAATCAACGAATTTTTGACCGATAGCTACTTTCTCGGCATTTTCAAGACGGGTAACGATGCGTTTAATGTTATCTTGTGATTTGTAAGCATCATCAGTCAAATTGAGAATTTCTCTCTGAGTTTCCGGTTCAAACATTTCGGCAGAAGTCATAAACAAGAATTTCCCAAGAGGATTGGTAATGTTGTTTTTAATGAAATCGGCAGTTTTTGTGGACATGTTGCCCGATAACTTATCATATTGCGCGTTGAGTGCAGCGTCAAGAGAATCGGTCATTGCACCGGCCGATGCAACTTCCTGATATTGTTGAGAAAGTGCGCGAATTTCTTTTGTTGCATTTTCCTGATCTTTTCTGAATGTGTTATATGAGTCATTCAATTGTGAACCTGAAACAGTTACGGTTGTATCGAATTTAACACTGATATTGCCCGGCTCTAATATTGCAAGTACTCTGGATTGTTTTTGTGGATTTACCGTTTCGTCGAGAGCGATAAAGCGCAGTAGAGTGGAGTCTGCCGGACCTTCGAATGTAAATGTGCCGTTTTTTATAACAGCTGTGTCAACTGATATCATTTGATCGGCAGTCATTTCCTGAACGTACACGTTCGTGCCTTCATAGGCAGGATCGGTAACCGTTCCGATAATTTTGTAATTTTTATTGCTTTGACAAGAAATCAAAACGATAGCTGTGATAAACAGGATTGAAAATTTTTTCATAATCTTTTTCTTTTTTATGTTTAAAAACGGTGCAAATATACACAAAAAAAGAGAGTTAGCTCTTTTTTTGTAATATTTTTCACAATCTGAATAATAAACAAAAGTGAAATCCGTTTATAAAAATAAACGAAATAGACTTACCCATGCCTGATTTTATTCAGCGGCACCCATCGAACGAAAATATTAATGCGAAAACTCCCGGCCGCTTAATTGTTTACATTATTCTTCAATACGCAATTTCACTTCGTGTAGAGAAAAAACTGCCTATTCCTTTAAATTCATTCATTATCAATTGACTTTTTACTATCTTTGAACAATTAAATTGATAACGATATGAGTCATTTAGTTGCGCCTTCGTTGCTGGCAGCAAATTTTCTAAATCTTGAAAAAGACATTGAGATGCTTAATCGGAGTGAAGCCGATTGGATACATCTCGATATAATGGATGGTGTTTTTGTTCCTAATATTTCATTTGGATTTCCTGTTATTAATTTGCTTAAAGCAAAAACTCAAAAACCGTTGGATGTGCATTTGATGATTGTACAACCTGAAAAATTTGTTTCTGAAATTGCTGAAGCCGGAGCATATATGATGAATGTACATTACGAAGCTAGTACACATTTGCATCGGGTGATTGATGAAATCAAAAAACACGGGATGAAAGCGGGTGTAACGTTAAATCCCCACACACCTGTATTGCTGCTCGAAGACATTATCAAGGATTTAGATATGGTTTTGCTCATGTCGGTTAATCCTGGTTTTGGCGGACAAAAATTTATAGAACATTCGGTTGAAAAAGTAGCTGCATTGAAAAATATGATTCTCCGGAAAAACGCCCAAACTCTTATTGAAGTGGATGGCGGTGTAAACCTTGAAACCGGAAAAAGACTGGT
>DCEG01000100.1 GCA_002316835.1 Bacteroidales bacterium UBA1035
AATATTTCGTTTCTTGACTCAATTCCTTTTATTTCCACTTTTTTGTTGTTCATGATACTTACGATCTCGGCTCTTCGTTGTGTGATGGATGCTGCCAGCATTCCCAATAAAAAGACTACTCCAAGCGTAACGAAAAACAGGAGCCAACCTACCCAGGGCTTCATTTTCTTGCTATCATTGTTTGTACTCATAGCGATAAATTTGTTAGTTATTTATTTTATGTTTATTTCTTTGCTTTGGGCATTGGGCGTTGAGTGTTGGGTGATGAATGCCGTTTTTTACTCTTCGCCCTATGCTCTCCCTATTTTTGTTTCATTGCTGTACTCAACCAATCAGGTACATTGGTATCGGGCAAAGGCACATGTGCGTTTGGAGTAGATGCTTCTGACCGGCTCCGTGTGTGTGGAACATCGCGGTGACAATCCCAACAAGCATTTCCACCCATTTCTTTCATCTCTTTGAAACCCATTCTGCCGGTGTTTACGAACTCTTGATTGAGTTGTGTGTGGCAACGGATACAGTTATCCATAATTACCTGTGAACTGGCTTCGATGGTTTGTAGTGCTGTTTTCTCGCCTCTCAATGTAAAAACGGTAGAGTGGCGAAGGCCGTCTTTAGCCTTAAAGAAATACTTATTTACGATGTTATTGTGCGGAACGTGACAATCGTTGCAAGTGGTGTTCCGTGAGTGCGAACTGTGTGTCCAGGTAGCGTAGTAAGGACTCATCACATGGCAGTTAACACAGGTGCGGGGATTGTCGGATAAGTAGCTGTAGGCGCGAGAAGCAAAAAATGTATAGATAAACAGCCCCACAAACGCTCCCATGATGATGATCGCCGGATATTTCCAGCCACCTCTGGGCTTTACCTCGTTCCAAATATTCTTTAGTTTTGCCATAGTAATTTAGTTTGGGAGTACCTTTTGATCAACTTCAATACAAAAAAAGGCAATTTAAATGTAAAAAAATGTAATAATTATTACGAATCACAAAAAAATGGTTATTTTCGCACTAATGTGCTTACGATAGGTAGCGGTTGAATTCTGGCTGGAACGAGCGAATAAGTTCGCGTAGAAAATTATCTTTTGATTATTTCGCTGGATGACGACAAATTATCTTTTAAAATTATTATCAATTATTTATGAACCAGTCCCATATAGATTACTCTCAAAGTATTTTTCAATGTCCCTTGTGTAACTCCATTCCGAAAGAAGATCGCGGACATTTTTTACAAGATGTCCGATATAGCGCTAAACGTTACGGAAAGGGAGATATGTTGGTGGCTCAGGGATCGGTTTACGAGATGCTTTATATTGTTGTTAAAGGTGAAGTGAGTACCGAGATGTCAGATGAGAAAGGTGATTTTTTGAAAGTAGAATTGATTAAAGCTCCTAATCCGCTCGCAACAGGTTTTCTATTCGCTACGGATAATATCTCACCTGTCACGGCTATTGCAAAGACCGATTGCGTTGTTATTCTTATTCCCAAAGACAACGTATATTTGCTGATGACAAAGTATCCCAATTTTATGAAAGCATTTTTATCGTATATATCAAATAAGGTTGCATTTTTGTCTGAAAAATTGAGATTCACATCGTTGCGCACTATTCGCGCAAAGCTGGCTTATTACGTTTTGAAAGAATCGAAAGGTGAAGAGGAATTTCAACTGAAAACATCGAAAGAAGAGTTATCGCGCTTGTTTGGAGTTTCGCGTCCTGCATTGGTAAACGTGATGATGCAAATGGTTGACGAAGGTCTCATCGGCGTAAATAAGCGTAAAATTCTTATAAAAAGCAGAACAGCGTTACAACGTTTGTTTTAGAACTACAGAAAAATCATATTCTGGATTTATTACGGTAATGACGATACATCAGTATTTACTACCTGTTAGTAAGAAGCGTATAAAACATAAATACAACAAAGTCAACGTAGAATAATATTGTACTCCGGGTGTAAATCACGTTGGTTGGACATTCGTTTTCAATGAAAATTATTTTATGGTATGGTTTCTCGATAGGATAAGATAAAGTGTGTGACATTCATTTAGGCAACTTTTCTGCCATTGGTTTGTTTACATTATTCAGAAAATAAATTTTATTAATGAAAAAAACAGATAATCAGGCACTGGTTATATTTGGTGCTTCAGGTGATCTTACGTATCGAAAACTGATACCGTCAGTTTTTGATTTATATATGAATAATTCACTTCCGGATGGATATGCCGTCTTGGGTGTAAGCCGGTCAAAGTTTACCGATGCCGAGTTTCGGAAAAAAATGAAAGAAGGAATTAAGGAGTTCTCGCATTTTAAGAAGGCCGGGGCGGAGAAGATAAACGACTTCCTTAAGAAGGTTTTTTACATCAGTATTGATACGCAGAAAAGTGAGGATTATGAGTTAGTAAAGAATAAATTGCGGGAGTTAAATAAGAAATTCGATCTTCACTACAACTATATTTTCTATCTTTCAACGCCTCCACAGCTGTATCCGGTTATCCCGAAATATCTTTACGGACAGGGACTTACGCTTCAGCACAAAGGATTTCGGCGTATCATTATCGAAAAGCCTTTCGGCCACGATTTAAAATCGGCGCAGGAACTGAATAAACTTCTAACCGATTTTTTCAGTGAAGACCAGATTTATCGTATCGATCATTACCTGGGAAAAGAAACAGTTCAAAACCTGATGGTCACTCGTTTTTCGAATGGGATCTTTGAACCGCTCTGGAACCGGAATTACGTTCATCATGTGGAAATTACGGCGGCCGAAAGTATCGGTGTGGAAGGCCGTGGAGGATATTACGACAATGCCGGTGTAATGCGTGATATGATACAGAATCATTTATTGCAAGTAGCGTCGCTGGTGGCTATGGAGCCCCCTGCAAAAATAAATGCAGACGAAATCAGACACGAAAAACTGAAGGTTTTCAGATCACTTCGCCCATTAAGTGAAAGTGATTTGAAAAATAATGTCATTCGCGGACAATACACCGAGTCGCATGTTAAAGGGAAATTACTTGCGGGTTATCGCGACGAAGAAGGAGTGGATAAAGATTCACGCACTGAAACCTACTTTGCTATGAAATTTTTTATTGATAACTGGCGATGGAGTGGGGTGCCGTTTTATATCCGATCAGGAAAGCGCTTGCCTACGAGGGTTTCGGAAATTGTTATTCACTTTAAGCCGTCACCTGCAAGACTATTTAAATCGGTGGACGGTGCAATAGAGGCCGGTAACCAACTTATTCTGCGTATCCAGCCTGATGAAGGTATCTTGCTGAAAACCGGTTTAAAAGTTCCCGGAAATGGTTATGAGGTTAAATCGGTAAATGTTGATTTTCACTATTCTGATCTCAAAGACCACTATATTCCCGAAGCATACGAGCGATTAATTCTAGATTGTATGATCGGTGACAACACGCTTTATATGTCAGGTGAAGGTGCCGAATTGACATGGAAATTCGTTCAGCCTATTCTTGATTATTGGGAAAACGATTCGGAGGCATCGTTGTACGGTTATCCTGCCGCATCGTGGGGACCAGACATTGCAGATGATTTAATTGAGGGCGAGAATCATACATGGCGTTATCCGTGCAAGAATCTGGCGGATGATGGGGTTTACTGTGAATTGTAGTAGAGACACACGGCCGTATGTCTCTACAAAAGAACGTATTATTTATGGAAATAAAGATATTTGATACAAAGGAAGAACTGAACCGTTCGTTTACGGATTATCTGAAAGAAATTTTAAAAGATCGCGAACGAGTTACAATAGCTTCATCGGGTGGTTCAACGCCAAAATCACTATTTGATCACTGGGCGGAAAATCACAAAAACGATATCGACTGGAAAAGTATTTTTCTGTTTTGGGGAGACGAGCGTTGTGTGCCACCCACGGATGAGCAAAGCAATTACAAAATGACCAAAGAGCATTTACTTGATCATGTGCCGATTCCCGAAAGAAATATTTTCCGCATAAAAGGTGAAAATGATCCAATGGCAGAAGCTGAAAGATATTCAACACTTTTGCAAATGGAAGTGGAAATTGTGAATACCGTTCCGTCGTTTGATCTGGTTATCTTGGGTTTGGGCGATGACGGACACACGGCTTCGATCTTTCCACAGGAAATAGAATTGTGGAAAAGCGATAACATTTGCGTAGTGGGTACGCATCCCGATAGTGGGCAAAAACGGGTGAGTTTATCGGGAAAAGTAATCAATCGCGCACAGCGCGTGGCTTTTTTAGTTACCGGAGCAGCCAAAGCCAAAAAAGTGAAAGAGATAGTTGAATCGCGTAAAGAAGTGAAGAATATTTATCCGGCAGCGAAAGTAAAACCCGTTTCGGGCAGCCTGGTGTGGTTTTTGGATAAAGATGCTGCAAAATTGTTAACGGCAGATAGCAATCTTCACACCGTTTTCACCCGATAATCGCAACTTACCTTACCTTTTTCCAAATTTGTGAGTTTCCCTTTTATCATGCGCTTGCGCATAGGCGAAACCCGGTCGGTAAACATAATGCCATCAAGATGGTCGTATTCATGTTGAATAACGCGAGCCATATAACCGTTGTATTCCTCATCATGTGACTGCAGATTCTCATCGAGGTATTTAATACGTATTCGCTCTTCACGTGGCACTTTTTCATGAACACCCGGGATACTCAGACAGCCTTCCTCTATCAACTCCAGATCGCCAGTCCTTTCTATAATATTAGCATTGATAAATGCTTTTTTGAATCCCTTAAATTCAGGGTGCTCTTCGTCTGCCAAAGGTTCCAGATCAACAACAAAAATTCGGTCTTCCAATCCTACTTGAGGTCCTGCAAGACCAACTCCGTCAGCGTTGTACATCGTCTCGTACATATTGTCGATCAACTCTTTTAAATTTGGATAATTTGATGCGTCAATATCTTTGGCAACTTTTCTTAAAATAGGGTGTCCGTAAACGTATATTGGTAAAATCATATTTGGAGTAATAAGTTATGAGTTTTGAGTGTCTTGCTTTTTGCCAAGCCGCCCTTCCTCCTTGTCATAAATTCGGCTTTCCATATATCCTTGAAGGATAATGGTTGCGCTGATTTCGTCGACCAACGCTTTATTTTGTCGGTCTTTTTTCTTTAAACCGCCGTCAATCATTGTTTGTTGAGCCATCTTCGAAGTAAACCGTTCGTCGAAAAATTCAATAGGTAGAGCCGGGTATAAGTTTTGCAGCCTGCCGGCAAATTGCTGCACTCTGAGTAGATTCTCAGAAGCTTCGTTATTCATTTGTCGAGGCAATCCGATGATAACCTTATCTATTATTTCCTTTTCGAAATAAGATTTCAGAAAATCGAAGATTTTATTCGTTTCAACTGTCGTCAAACCGTTGGCAATTATTTGAAGCGGGTCGCTGACAGCAATTCCGGTTCTTTTCTTTCCGTAATCGATGGAGAGAAGTCTGCTCATTGCGCCATTTCAAAGTTTTTGCGACGTAATTCAAAATCACGGCCCAGGTATTTTTCTCTTACTACCGGATTCTCAGCCAATTCTTCGGCAGTTCCCTGAAATAAAACGCGTCCTTCGAAAAGCAGATATGCTCTGTCGGTAATACTTAACGTTTCATCCACGTTGTGGTCGGTAATCAAAATACCTATATTTCTGTATTTTAGCTGTGCTACAATTGATTGAATATCCTGTACTGCAATGGGGTCAACTCCGGCAAAAGGCTCGTCAAGCATAATGAATTTAGGATCAATAGCCAGACAGCGTGCAATTTCGGAACGGCGACGTTCACCTCCCGATAAACGGTCTCCCAAATTTTTTCTCACTTTTTCCAATCCGAATTCTGAAATCAGTTCTTCCAGTTTTTTCTTCTGCTCATCGGGTGTTTTGTTGGTGAATTCCAATACCGATTTGATGTTGTCTTCCACGGTCATTTTCCTGAAAATAGATGCTTCCTGAGCAAGATATCCGATTCCGTATTGAGCACGTTTATAAACCGGATATTTAGTAATGTTCTGGTTGCCCAGATATATATTGCCCTCGTTAGGAACGATCAATCCCACTGTCATATAAAACGTAGTGGTCTTACCGGCTCCGTTAGGCCCAAGCAAACCAACTATTTCACCTTGCCTCAAATTAATCGAAACATGGCTTACAACCGTTCTTTTACCGTATTTTTTTACCAGATTTTCGGTGCGTAGGATCAGTTGATCATCGTTGGATGGCTCCCCCGAAGGTTCATCAATAATAACCTCACTAACTTCTTCGAAATCTTCGGCTTGTCTTATTTCATCGCTCATTACTTACGGAAATTTGTGCAAAGATAATAAATCATTTACGATTTGGAATTTAGGATTTGGGATTTATGGCTTTTTCACTTTTTATGGAAAACATGCAATAAAAGCTTACGAATTATCTGTAACGATTATCTCTGATGCTTCCACTTCACCATTAACGGGTGGATTGAGTTTTGCAAGACGTACTTCAAGAGTGCTGATTTG
>DCEG01000084.1 GCA_002316835.1 Bacteroidales bacterium UBA1035
GGATAGGGCTCTATTCCTAAATTTCTTAATTCGTCTAAACTTTGTCTGCGGATTATCTCCTGTTCACTAAGTTCTAAATGATGCATTTTGATTTATTTTTCTAGTTTCGCAAAAACTACGCAAAAGTACAAAATATATCGCATAACTCCCTTGTCTTTTTAAGATTTTGTTCCGCTACTGTATCGGAAACAAATTTTTATGAAGTAATCAGAATGGAATTGTTCTAAATAATAAATAGTAACAAAATAAATACGGAAATTTTTCTTTAAATGCTGATTATTTATGTATTTTTGTAACAAATTAATCTATTGAATATTAGGCTGAAAAATAATTGATTTTTAAAGAATTATTTTAATACGAAAAAGTTATTAATAAAGAGTGATTTGTTATAATGCTGCACAGATTAACATCTTTTAGTTTTAAATTGTAAGTGAAAGCCGGCTATTAAAGACCATTTTAGAAACACTTGAAATTATTGAGGAAAACAACACCATGGAATTGAGCAAAGTAAGCCAATTGATAAAAGGAAATATCGTACACGAATCTGATGCGGCACCTAGGTTAGAGTTTGCTTTTTCTTCCGACTTGATGAGCGACGTGTTGCGTTTCCATATGGAAAAAACGATACTCATAACCGGTTTATCTACTGTCCAAACCTTACGAACGGCTGAAATGTCGAATATAGAATGCATAATTTTTGCCCGCGATAAAAAAGTTACCGACGACATGATAGAACTTGCTGTCGAAAATAATATTTCATTGATTACAACACCGCTTACGCTCTTTGAAGTTTCGGGCAGGTTATACAGCAACGGAATAAAGCCAATTTTTTGATATGCAATTCGAGTACGATATACAGGGTGGAGATTTCAGCTCGGCCGGAAAAGCCAGCTCGGATATAAAAAAAGTACTTAAGCAACTCAATATTGATCCGCAGATTGTCCGCAGAATTGCTATTGCCTTGTATGAAGCCGAAGTAAATGTGGTGGCACACGCTTACAAAGGAGTAATGAAAGTTGATTTGGATGCACAAAAAATAAAGATAGTACTGGAAGACGAAGGTCCGGGAATCGAAAACATAGAAAGAGCTATGCAGGAAGGTTTCTCAACTGCGTCGGACGAAGTCCGTCAAATGGGATTCGGTGCTGGAATGGGATTGCCCAATATTAAACGGAACACCGATGAAATGCATCTCTCATCGGTTTTGGGAGAAGGAACTAAACTGGAGATGATGGTGATATTTTAAATCCCAACCCCTGAAGGGGCTTTGGGAGAAAGTACAAATAAAAGTGTTGCAGAAAATTTAATAAATTCCTTTTAAAAAGTCCCCTTTAAGGGATTTAGGGGTAATATGAAAGACCGAAATTACACACACGCCATTCAGATTGATACTACAAAATGTATCGGATGTTCGCATTGCATGCAGGTTTGCCCCACGCAGGCCATCCGTATCATTGAGGGTCATGCCGATATTATGCCCGAACGGTGTGTGGATTGTGGTGAGTGTTACCGGGTTTGTCCCGTGAAGGCAATTTTTGTGGAAGATGATGGAATATCGGCAATCAATATCGATGCCTACCGCATTGCATTGGTGCCGTCTATTTTTATCGGGCAGTTTCCTTCGGAACACACGGCTTCCGAAATTCTGGATGCGATAAAGCAAATAGGCTTCGATGAAGTCTTTGAGGTGGAGCAGGCTGTCGATTTCATGAAAAAAACATACGATGCCATTGCTGATGAAGCGGATTATTCGCCCCGGCCCATTATCGGTTCGTTTTGCCCTGCTATCGTGCGGCTTATTCAGGTACACTACCACTCGCTTGTTGACCAGATTCTGCAAATAAAAGCTCCGCTTGATATTGCCGCGCTCTACCTGCGTAAATCCAAAGCCAAGGAAAATATCAATCCCGAAAACATTCAAATTTATTACATCACGCCTTGCGCGGCAAAGATCGTAGCTGCCAAAGCGCCGGTCGGCGAAAAGGTTTCACCCATTTACGGCACCATCGATATGAAAGAGGTATTCAACCTGGTTTCGAAAACGCTGATGGAGAGAAAAGACTCGAAGTTGTCTAAACAGGTGGCCAACATGAGTCCCGATTCCGTGAAATGGTCGATTCCGGGAACCGAAAAACAATATTTCCGCGGACGCAGCTTGGCCATCGACGGCATGGAAAACGTGGTGGAGTTTTTGGACCGGCTGGAATCGGGGAGAATCAGCGGTGTGGATTTTCTGGAAATGCGCGCCTGCGACCAAGGTTGCGCCGGAGGAATTCTTTGTCCGGGCAACCGATTTCTTACGGTTGAACGACTGGAGCAGCGTGAAAAGAAACTCGCTTCGTTGATAACGACTACAGAGCCGGTTCAGAACGAGTTGATGGAATATGCCGAAGAGATGGAAAAAGTGTTCAAGGTTGACCCGGTTTATCCGCGCGACGGGCTGCAATTGGACGACGATTTGGAAATCGCGCTTCAGAAAATGGAACGCATCAAAAAACTCAACACCTATCTTCCCGGATTCGATTGTGGTGCTTGCGGCGCACCTACTTGCCGAAGTTTGGCAGAAGACATTGTGAAAGAAAAAGCAACCATTTCGCACTGCGTTTTCGTGCAGCGCGTGATGGAGAAAAATTATAACCTGAGCCCCGACCAGGCTTTTCTGACCATCGAAAAGATTTGGGGCAAAGACCGGCTCAAAAAATATCAACATTCGAATGGAAAAACCGAATCTTAAAAAACTGACAGAAGACCTGCACTTCGAGTGCCTTGCCAGCAAAGCGTTGTTAGACAGAATTCCGCAATCGGCCTACGTTTCCGATTTGCTGAGCGACGTGATGGGAAAAGCGCAAGCCGATATGATCTGGGTGACTTCGCAAGTGCATAAAAATATTGTAGCGGTGGCTTCGCTCAAAGAGTTGAGCGCGATAGTCATCGTGAACGAACGTCCGGTGGAAAAAGAGTTGCTGGAACAGGCAGAAAATGAGGAAATTGTTGTACTGTCGTCAAATTTACCGGCATTTGAGACAGTGGGGAAGTTGTATAATTATTTAGACACCAGACGTTAGACCTCTTCGCTGTCAGATTCTAGACTTTAAAAGTCTGATGTCTGAAATCTGTTGTCTGTTATCTCAATGAAAATGAAAAATTTCAAGGCAGATCTTCACATCCACACTTGCCTTTCGCCTTGCGGCGATTTGGACATGAGCCCGCGGAATATTGTGCAAACTGCCATTGAAAAAGGATTGGACATAATTGCGATAACCGACCACAACTCGACGAGAAACGTGAAAACTTGCATGGAAATCGGGAAAAGATCAGGTCTTTTTGTGATACCCGGATGCGAAGTAAACACGCAGGAAGAGGTGCATTGCCTGTGTTATTTCTCCGATTTGGAAACGCTTGAAGAGTTTCAGCAATACATAGATGAACGGATGCTCGATATTAAAAACGATGTTGATCTGTTCGGCTATCAAGTGGCGGTTGACGAGAACGATGAGATTGTTTACGAAGAAGAAAGGTCGCTTCACACCGGAATTCAGGACGATATCGAGAGTGTACAGCAAAAAGTACACTCATTGGGAGGTATTTTTGTTCCGGCGCATATCGATCGGTTGAAAAACGGAATTTACGGACAGTTGGGATTTATCCCTTTCGATTTGCAGTACGATGCGCTGGAAATTTCGAAAAGAACGGTTCCCGGAGATTTTTTGAAAGAGCATCCCGAAATCGCATCGAAGAAGATATTGCGAAGTTCCGACGCTCATTTTCTGAATCACATTGCAAGCGTGCATACGGTTTTTGAAATGGAAGAACCGAACTGGGAAAACTTCAAAGTTGCATTCCAAAATCCGCAATCCCAAATCCCAAATAGCAATGGTTGATTTAGCAATGCACATGATGGACATCGTCCAAAATTCCATTCGGGCGGATGCGACGAAAATAGAAATTGAATTTCTGGAGGACAACAGAAACTTCACGCTTACATTTTCGGTAAAGGATAACGGTTCGGGAATGACGCGGGAAACGGTAGAAAAACTCGAGGACCCGTTTTTCACCACCCGAACTACCCGACGGGTAGGATTGGGTGTTCCGTTCCTTAAAATGTCGAGCGAACAAACAGGTGGCTCGTTGAAAATTCAATCGGAAGTGGGAACCGGTACGGAGATTGTGGCCGTTTACAAAACCGATAATCCCGATTGCCTGCCACTTGGAGATTTAGGTGGATACTTGGTGTTGTTGCTGATAGGAAATCCAGAAATTCATTTCAGCTTTCGCTACAGGATAGATGAACATGAATTTTTGCTTGACATCAAAGAGTTGGCAGAACAAGGAATTACCGAACTGTCGAACAACGAAATGGCTTCGGCCGTAAAAGAATATATCAATGAGAATTTAAAAGAAATATACGTGAACAGAAAAACAGAGAGTTATTTATGTTGAAGCAGGCATCAGACATCAGACATCAGACGGTGTACGGACCGTCTCTACAAAGTCTGACATCTGACATCTGTTGTCTGACATCTTATAAATCGTAAATTAATTTAAAACTAACTATTATGTCAGGAATTAAAACATTGGCCGACCTGAAACGCAAACAGGAAGAAGTCAAAACTCAAATCGATTTGAGAGACAAAGCCGAAAATCCCGAGTCACAGGTACAGGTGAAAGTGGCGATGGCCACGTGCGGCATTGCATCGGGAGCAAAAAGTGTAATGGAGTTTTTTGTGCAGGAATTGTCCAAGCGCGGTATAGGAGCGGTGGTAACACAAACCGGCTGCATGGGCTATTGCTTTGCTGAGCCCACCGTTGAGATCACCATTCCCGGAAAAGACCCGATGGTGTTCGGTTATGTCGACACCAAGAAAGCGGATGAGATCATTGAACGCTACATCAAGCAGGGCGAATTGGTAGATGGAATTATACCACAAAATTACAATACGATAACAAATTAACCGAAAATTATCTATGAGTCAGTACAAAATTCACATGCTCGTTTGTGCAGGAACCGGCTGTCAGTCATCGCAAAGCGAACTGATCTACGAAATGCTGCAAGACGAATTAGACCGTAAAAGGTTGAGAGATGATGTTCAGGTCATCAAAACCGGATGTTTCGGATTCTGCGAGAAAGGGCCTATCGTGAAAATACTTCCCGAAAACACTTTTTACACGCAGGTAAAACCCGAAGATGTCCGCGAAATTATTGACGAACACATCATTAAAGGGCGAAGCGTTCACCGGCTGCTGTACCTGAATCCCGAAACCGAAGAACATATCATGGACTCGAAGCACATGGGATTCTACAAAAAACAGCTTCGCATAGCGTTGCGGAATTGCGGAACCATCGACCCAGAAAACATCGACGAGTCCATTGCCCGCGATGCTTATCAGGCGCTGGGAATGGCTTTGACGGAACTTACGCCGCAAGCAACCATCGATATCATCAAAAAATCGGGGCTGCGCGGACGTGGCGGAGCCGGATTTCCTACGGGAATTAAGTGGGAAATCGCCAGCAAGAACGATGCCGATCAGAAATACGTGGTGTGCAACGCAGACGAGGGTGACCCGGGTGCATTTATGGACCGTTCCATCCTCGAAGGTGACCCGCACAGCGTTCTCGAAGCGATGGCTATTTGCGGTTACTGCATTGGTGCAACCAAAGGATTGATTTACATCAGAGCGGAATATCCGTTAGCCATTAAACGCCTGAAAATAGCTATCAAGCAAGCCCGAGAGTACGGCTTGTTGGGTGAAAACATTTTCGGAACCGATTTCAGTTTCGATATCAATCTCCGGTACGGTGCAGGTGCGTTCGTTTGTGGTGAGGAGACATCGCTCATCCACTCCATGGAAGGCTTGCGCGGCGAACCGACCAACAAACCGCCGTTCCCGGCACAAAAGGGATACATGGGTAAACCTACCAACGTGAACAACGTGGAAACGCTGGCCAATATTCCGGTTATTCTGCTAAAAGGCGCAGAATGGTTTTCTTCCATCGGAACCGAAAAATCGAAAGGAACAAAAGTATTTGCCCTTGCCGGAAAAATCAACAACGTAGGATTGATTGAAGTGCCGATGGGAATCACGCTTCGCGAAATTATCTACGAAATTGGCGGTGGTATAAAAGGCGGAAAGAAATTCAAAGCGGTGCAAACCGGAGGCCCGTCGGGTGGCTGTTTAACTGAAAAACACTTAGATACGCCCATCGATTACGAAAGCCTGACAGCCGCAGGCTCCATGATGGGCTCGGGCGGAATGATCGTGCTCGATGAGGACGACTGCATGGTTTCCGTGGCGAAATTCTATCTCGATTTCATTGTTGAAGAATCGTGCGGAAAATGTGCTCCCTGCCGTATCGGCAACAAACGTTTGTACGAAACACTGGAGCGGATTTGTGACGGCAACGGAACCGAAGAGGATTTGGATAAATTGTATAACCTTTCCAACGTAATCAAAGATACGTCGTTGTGTGGATTGGGACAAACTTCTCCCAATCCGGTATTATCGACCTTGAGTAATTTCCACGAAGAGTACGAAGAGCACGTTATCGATAAAAAATGCCGGTCGGGTAAATGTAAGAACCTGCTGTATTATGTGATTGACGATGAGGATTGTGTCGGTTGTATGGCTTGCGTGCGGGTTTGTCCGGTTAATGCTATCACCGGAGCAAAGAAAATGACTCACTTCATTCATCAGGATAAGTGTATCAAATGCGGCGCCTGTATGGAGAAATGCCAGTTCGATGCTATCAGCCTGAAAGCGGATTACAGGGTAACCGAACCAACAACGACTGCATAACAGATAACAGAATTCCCCCTTGGCGAAGGGGGAGTGAGGGGGATTGAGTAATGAAAGAAAGCAAATCGCTGTATAATAAATCATTGAAAACGTTGTCCAAAGAATTGAGAAGTAATTCAACATTGGGAGAAATACTTTTATGGGATAAGTTTTTAAAGGCCAAAGGCGCCGGATATCAGTTCAACAGACAATATCCCATGCAAGTAGATGATATAAATATAATAGTTGATTTTGTTTGCAGAAAATTAAAATTGATTATCGAAATTGATGGTTATTCGCACGATTTCAAGTTTGAAGAAGACAGCACCAGAGATCAGAAATTAAATTATGTAGGATATACTGTCTTACGTTTTTCGGAACAAAGTGTCAGGTACGATTTAGACAATGTGGCAGCTGAAATTCAGATGAAAATAGAAGAACTCGAAACCAAATAGATGATCAATCCCCCAGTCCCCTTTTCTAAGGGGGAAAATAGGAAGCAAGAAATTTACTGTCAGGATTAAAACCAATGAAAAAAAGAATTTAAAATCAACGACGCTTTTTTCTCTTAGTGAAGGAGAAAAAAGTGAAATTGAGAAAATAAAAAGAGTTATGGGAAAAATAACACTCACAATAGACAATAAAAAAATAGAGGTAGAACCGGGAACTACCATTCTAAGAGCTGCCCGACAAGCGGGCATAGAAATACCGACACTCTGCCATTTCGAGATGTGCGACATGGGTATCGAAAATAAACCCGGCGGCTGCCGCATTTGCGTGGTGGAAGTGCAGGGACGCAGAAACCTGGCGCCATCGTGCATAACCGAAGCACAGGACGGAATGATGATCAATACGCACAATATCCGCGTGTTGAATGCCCGAAAAACTGTCCTCAAACTAATTATTTCAGACCACCCGTTCGATTGCCTCGTTTGTGCCAAATCAGGGCATTGCGAATTGCAACACCTTGCTACGCAATTCGGTATCAGAAATCTGCCGTATGCCGGAGAGCAATCTCATTACCGGAAAGATACATCGCCGTCCATCATCCGCGATGTGGATAAGTGCGTTATGTGCCGCCGTTGCGAGATGGTATGCAACGAAGTACAAACCGTTGGCGCACTTTCTGCGGTAAACCGCGGGTTTATGGCGGTGGTAGCGCCTGCTTTCGAGATGAACCTGGAGAAATCGCCGTGTACGTATTGCGGGCAGTGCGTTTCGGTGTGCCCGACCGGCGCGCTTACCGAAGTCGACCACACCAACGAAGTGCTTCGTGCCCTGTCCGACCCGAGGAAAACGGTGGTGGTGCAAACCGCGCCGGCGGTGCGCGCTGCGCTGGGAGAAGAATTCGGTCTTGAACCGGGAACGCTGGTAACCGGAAAACTGGTTGCCGCACTGCGCGAACTCGGTTTCGATTACGTTTTCGATACCGATTTCAGCGCCGACCTGACCATCATGGAAGAAGGGACGGAATTATTGAACCGCATCAAAGGGCATCTGGCCGGAGATCCCAACGTAAGGATTCCGTTGCTGACATCGTGCTGCCCGGGCTGGGTGAACTTCTTCGAACACAATTTCCCCGACCTGCTCGATGTTCCGTCAACCGCAAAATCGCCGCAACAAATGTTCGGTGCGGTAGCCAAGTCGTATTTTGCCGATAAAATCGGGGTGGACCGCAAAGATTTGGTGGTGGTTTCCATTATGCCTTGCCTGGCGAAGAAATACGAATGCCAGCGCGACGAGTTCAAGGTGGACGGCAATCCCGATGTGGATTATTCCATTTCCACACGCGAACTGGCTGCTTTCATCAAACAGGCAAATATCGATTTCTTAGGACTTCCCGATGAAGATTACGACGACCCGTTAGGAGAATCTACCGGTGCGGCCGTTATTTTCGGAAATACCGGAGGTGTTATCGAGGCTGCCTGCCGTACGGCTTATGAACTTTACACGGGCAAAACGCTCGAAAAAGTGGAGTTCAACGAATTGCGCGGTATGGAAGGCATTCGTTCCGCAACAGTGGATTTCGACGGTTTGAAACTCAATATCGGTATCGCTCACGGATTGGGCAATGCCCGCAAGTTGCTCGACGAAGTTCGTGCCGGAACATCGCAATACCATGCCATCGAAATTATGGCTTGTCCCGGCGGATGCATCAGCGGAGGAGGTCAACCCTACACTCACTTGAAGGAAGAAGTGCTGGTAAAACGTGCTGCGGCCATTTACACCGAAGATGAACGGAAAACCATTCGTAAATCGCACGAAAATCCGTCTATCAAGCGTCTTTATGAAGATTATCTCGGCTCGCCCGGAAGTCTTATGGCACACAAGCTGTTGCATACGGAATATTTCCCGAAGAGCAATGAAGTTACTATTAATTTGCATCAATAATCCTAAGTTAAACATGATTGATAAAGATTGAAATAGATTGATACAGATTGATAAAAGGCTGCACATGATTATGCATAGTTCTCAAAATCAATCTTATTCAAACTTGCTCTATCTCTCTCAATATCAACCAAATAAACAGATATGAGTCAAAAAACAGATATAGCGCCGGCAGTATTCAAGTATATGCCCGATGAGCGGGAAGCGTTGAGAGTGAAAGTAAACCTGCCGCAGGAAAAGATAGATATCATTAACCGGATTTGCGATTCGTTCGATAACGACCCGGGCGAGCTGATCAACGTGTTGCACGAAGCGCAGCACGAGTTCGGTTACCTGCCTGCCGAAGTTCAGGATGTTATTGCGCATAACCTGAGGGTGTCTGTGGCGCACGTGTACGGAGTGGTTACTTTTTACACCTACTTTACCATGGTTCCTAAAGGCGAATACCCGATTTCCATTTGCACGGGAACCGCCTGTTACGTTCGCGGAGCCGAAAGAGTGCTCGAAGAATTCAAAAAGGAACTGAATATAAAAGTGGGCGAAACCACCCCCGACGGCAAGTTTTCCATCAACTGCCTGCGCTGCGTAGGCGCGTGCGGACTGGCGCCGGTGGTGCTGGTAGGCGAACGGGTTTACGGCCGCGTTTCGCCCGATGGGGTGAAGAATATTCTGGATGAGTACAGGAAATAGTTTTGAGTATTCAGTTGAGTAGATACGATTAACCCGTCCGGCTGCTGCAAGCGGCTTGACGGGTTACTGTGAAATTTTTTGGGTAGAGACGTTGCGCGCAACGTCTTTACTATTTTGGGTTGTGGTTGTTGCGAAGCGAATATTTTATACCTGACGACAACCTGTCCGCGGTAGGCGGGCACACATTGCAAATGTGCGCCAGCGAGGTGTCTTGAGTTGTTGTTTCACACAGTTTCAAATTCTTTCGGATAAATCACTGTTCCGGATATATTTTTAAGTCCGTCATTTGTCAACTCAATAGCCATAAATACATTTGAAGGAACCTCAAACGGTACTTTTATTTTCCATTTGTCAGCTGGCTGAAATCCAAATTTTGGATAATAATGTTCGTGTCCTAAAACGATTACCGATTTAAAGCCCAGGTCTTTTGCTACTTCAAATCCTTTTCTGATTAGTTGTCCGCCTATTCCACTTTTTTGCAAATCTGGCCTAACTGCCATTGGTGCAAGGGCTAAACTTTCATTTAGGGTTTCATTGTCGTCCTTAATTTTTATTTTGGTAAATAAAATATGTCCAACAATTTTATTATTGTCGGTTGCAACAATTGAAAGTTCAGGAACAAAAACTGTCGGGTTATTCCTTAAAGTGTCCACCAATTTAGCTTCGTTGTCTTGTCCGAAAGCAATACGATTAAGTTCAAAAACTTCGTTGAAGTCGTCCTTTTTTTCTTGTCTTATTGTTATCTGTTCTGTCATTATGTTTCTGTTTGTTGTGTCGTCATAGGGTGACCGTTAACATCCAATTTACTTAACAAAACTTTCATAAATACATCCCATTGCTCGCGCGAGTTCCCGCCATAGGGCGGACAAGGTCCAAATTCGTATGTCGCGAAGCGAAGATTTTATGCCTGAAGGCAGACCTGCCCGCGTGCCCGCGGCAGGCACACATTGCAAATATGCACCAGCGAGGGAGATACCAGTTATTTCTTTAAAGCTTTATTTTAGTCTTTAAATAATTAATAAATGCAGAACACACAACCAACATAAATTTAGCATCTTCAAATTCTGTTTTTATATTGGATTCTAATAGCGCGTGTCTGATTCCTCCACTGTCACTTGTATAACCATATATAGCAGAAAAGGCTGTTTTTAAAGCTCCGTGTATTTGATGTTGTTTTTCAATTTCGGTTAAAGCTTTTCCCAAGGTTGCTTTATTATCTTTAGTAACAATTTTACAAAACGCTTCCACAGCAGAGATAGATTCTTTGATTGAGTTCCTATAATTCGGAGTTTTCCTGTCTGCTAATGTGTCTATGGCTGTCCGCAAATGCGTGCTTACTGATATCCATTGGTCTGTATTAGCCGTTGCCTCTTCAATTGCTTGAACCTCTTCTTCAGAAATTATTTGAACTACTTTCTCATTTACTATTCTATAGCCAGCTACTTCTTTTTCTAAAGCCAAGTTACATTTTTTCGTAAAGCCAATGTTAGTAGCTCTATTATCCAAGATCGCAATAAATTCAATAAAATCATAAATATCGACCCATTCTGCTTTGAAGAACCATTTTCTGATATAGTTAATGAATCCAACAATATATACTTCGTTAGAGTTAGAATATGATGGAATTTCGTCAATAGGAAAATTGTAAAATTCTTTCCAGATCAACTTGCACACTCTCTCTTTTTGAGATTCTTCATAATTTGAAGAATAATTTTTTAATTTGTTAAAAAAAACTTCTAAAACCGTGTTCCAAAGTCTATTACGTAAATCGCTATCAATTGATTCGACTTGTAGGACTGTTTTAACAGGTCTTTTTCCGATTCGTTGTGAAAATCTCATTGATTTACTGCTTTTTATAATTGACGTTAACGTATAATTCACGAAATAAACTTTCGTAAAACTAACCAATCCCATTGCTCGCGCGAGTTTCCAAACTCGTGTGTCGCGAAGCGAAGATTTTATGCCTACGGCAGACCTGCCCGCGGCAGGCGTGCACACATTACAAATGTGCGCCAGCGGGGAGTAAAACCGGGCGTTTAATAATCGAGTGTAATTATCCGTCCTTTGGTGAAAGAGAAGAATTTATCTTTTTGCGCCACCTGAATTCCGTCCATTAAGTCTTCGGGTTTGATACCGGAGATATTCATGCAGGTAGGACAGGCATAAATTCCCACTTTGTTGTTGACCAATTTCTTGATGTAGCTCTGCAGCGACTCGAAATCGGCATAATTTAAGTCTTTGGCGCTTTTTGTCAGAAGTTCGACAGCGTGAATATCCATATAAATCAATACATCCTTGTCGCTCGACATCATCAGGGCCATTTTCAGCGGCATCAAAACCCGGTGAGGATCGTTGTAACTTTCCGTTATGTGAATAAATACACCATCCCTCACCGTATTGGCGCTGACGGTTGCCGGCGTGTCGTTCGTGGTTGTAGCGGCTTGTTCAGATTTGGGATTACACGACAACAACATAAATCCCACGGCGAAAATTAATCCAATTTTTTTCATGTTTTTTAGTATTTAAATGTGTTTTAATTGTATTTAGAAACTGTTTTGAATTTTACGAATCATTTTTTATATCTATCCTTTTATGCTGTTTTCTGCCCTTTTTCGCATCTTCGAATTTTCCTTTCTTTCAAATAGCCCGCTATTTGATGCGAAATGAAAGTCCGAATCTATCAAAAAATGACTAAAAAACATCGCATAAAAAAATTCAAAACAGTTTCTTACAAAAGTAGAGAAATTATTTGTGGGAGCAATTTAAAATCGGGTAAAAATAAATTTCGGTAGCAGGGTACGTGTGAGCGAATCAATGAGGTATTTGCCAGCTTAAGCCACAACTTAAAAAATGATCGGGCGCAGCATCGTTCAGTCCAATACCGCCTGATACGTCGAGTTGGAAATTGGGCGTTATCAAAAACGTCAGTCCGGCGTCAACCATGTGCAGGGCGGCAACTTTTTCGGGAATCGGCGAGTATATTTCGGCATACGCACCCAGTCGGGAGGTGATACCGATGCCCAACGATGCCGATAAAAAATACTCGGGATTTACGTCTCTTCCGTTCCATTCAGCGCCCAGATTATATCCCAGCGACAGCCTTTCGGACAGCGTGTGCGCTAACGCGAACCTCAATCCCCCGCCGGTATGGGGCGGTTTGTAGGCCTGATTGGCGGTAAAAGGCAGGGTGAGGTTTCCAAGCAATGCCGCTTCGGGTATCCACGCCTCTTCTTCAAGAATTTTCAGTTTGAACCCGATATACAACGGCCCAAAGCCGGAAATATCGATTTCACGTGTGCCTGAATCGTCCGTTGTTGTTCCCAGGTATTCCAGTCCCAGCCGCAACTCCATATTTTCCAGCAAACCGTAGCGAAGCAATGTACTGTTATAGGCATACGATCGGGTGATAACATCAGCCGACCGGTCTTTTTCGGTTACAAAACCGGTTTCAATTTGCAGTGTTTTTCGGGGCACAACCGCGGAAGATTCTGTCTGATCGGGTCTGTCGGTAACCAATTCGGGATATTGCTGTGCGATAACAAAGAAAGGAAAAGATATTAGGGTGAAAATGAGTAACGGAATTCGCATGAGGACAAACTTTTGTCGGCAAGATACGGATTTTTTGGATATTTACCGTGTAAAATGCGCGGAATTCCCTTGCTTAAAATACCCGATTTCGTGACCGATGCTTTTCAGTTGCAGTTCCAGAAACTTTAAATCGTCTTCGTTGCTCTGTTGCGAAACGGTTTTGTTCTCGTAGAGAAAATAATCGTCGCGGTAATGTTTTGGCGTGATGTTCGGCATCAGCACGTTAGCACCGATTTGGATGGCGCGCTCGCGCCCGTTTTTCTCGATGGTTTGCAGGGCGGTGGTGGCGGCGATGTTGATGTCGGGCATCAGGATGCGGAGCAGGGCAACCATTTTCAGGCTTAAATCGAATCGCTCCTTGAGCGGAAGAAGTTGCGATTTATGCTCGTAGAGTGGAGTCTGTGTGTGTTCGATATACGGCCCCATTCCGCACATATCGATATCGAATTGTTTCATAAACAGCAGGTCGTTTGCCAAATGCTCCGTGGTTTGAAACGGCAGGCCGATCATTACGCCCGTTCCGGTTTGGTATCCAACCTTTTTCAACGCTTCTAAGGCATTCAATCGTTTAGCGAAATTGTGTTCTTCGTCTTTCGGATGGATTTTGTAGTAAAGTTCTTCGGAAGAAGATTCAATGCGAAGCAAATAACGTTGCGCACCGCTTTCAAACCATCGGCGGTACACGTCTTCCGACTGTTCACCACACGAAAGTGTAATTCCGATCTCGTCATTGGTAATCCGCATCGCTTCTTTCAGAATGAAATCGATTTTTCGTGTAAACGCGTCCGATGAAAGTTCACCGCTCTGAATGGCGACGGAACCGAATCCGTTTTCGTGGGCAAAACGAATGGCTTCCAACACTTCATCATCGGTCAGGCAATAGCGGTGCGTATCGGTATTATCGCGACGAATGCCGCAATAGTAACAGTTTTTTTCGCAAATGTTAGAGAACTCAATCAACCCGCGTAGATAAACTATATTCCCCACATTTTCCAGTTTCACTTTTGAGGAATAACCAAAAAGCGCCATTTCATCGTCACCCCTTGCCGATAAAAGTTGTACAAAATCGTCTTTCGATAATTCCTTTTTCTCCAAAACCGGTAAAATACTCATAGCTAAACTGTTTTTCTGTTCATATTCAGTATTCGCTGCGCACACCCAAGCAAAGAATCGGGTCCATCAGCAATTTCGGTGGGATGTGCCAGTTCCAGCGACGAGCGGCTGTTGAATCCCCACGGAACAGCAATAACGGGAATTCCGGCTTTTTTGGAAGCTTCCACATCGCGGGTTTCATCGCCCACGTATATTACATTGTCCGTAGAAATATTTTCCTTCTTGAGCATGCTTCGGATGACTTTGTCTTTTCCGAAAAGGCCTTTCCCGCTGTAAACAAAATCGATAATGGATGATAAATTATAGTTGTCCATCACTTTTCTTACGTTTACAACCGAGTTCGATGTGAGAATACCGATACGTAATCCGGCATTTTTTATCGCGTGAAGCGCTTGTTCCATGCCGGTTATAAGGTTCACTTCATCGATGTGTTTTGTGAATTCTTTTCTGAGCCTGAGCAGTAATGTTATGACTTTAAAATGGCTGATTCCGTATTTTTTGAGGAGTTCCTGCGGATGTTTGGTGACAATCTCGTGCTTGAATTCTTCGTCGATTTGTTTTGTGTTGTACTCAGGAGCAATCCGGTTGTAGATGCGGAAACCAAGGTCGATGGTGTCGGCAATGGTTCCGTCGAAATCGAAAACGATATAAGGAGTCGCATTCATTGTTATAATTTGGTTGTATCGAAAAGAGCTGTGGCGCGCTCAAAAATCCCGTTCATATATGCCAGTGCCATTCCGTAATTCGTGACGGGGATTTCTTTATCCGAGAATGGTTTAAGCCGGTTCATCAGTTGCTTGCGTGTAATCATGCAGCCGCCACATTGGATTACGAGAGAATAAGTCCTCCCTTGGGGGGATTTAGGGGGGCTGATTTCCGATAATCCGCTTACGAATGTAAACGATAAGTTTTTGCCCGTAAATTTTTGCAGCAGCTTCGGGATTTTTACCCGTCCGATATCGTCGCAACTGGTTTGGTGCGTGCAGCTTTCCAGAATGAGGATGTTATCTCCGTCTTTAAGTTCGGAAATATAAGGTGTGCCTTGCAGGTAGGCATCGAAATCGCCTTTTTGTCGAGCAAAAATAATGCTGAAACTCGTGAGTGGAACACTTTCGGGAATTCGTCCCGACACGTAGCCGAAGGCTTGACTATCAGTAATGGCGAGCGCCGGTTTTATGCCCAATTTCAGGAAGTCGTCCAGTTCGGTATCTTTTACCACCATCGTGATGCAGTCGTTGTTTAGCGCATCGCGAATGGTTTGGTTTTGCGGCAAAATCAGGCGTCCTTCAGGAGCTTCGCTGTCGATGGGAGTGATGAGCAGCACGATATCTTTTGGTTTTACTAAATCGCCAATAAGCGAGACCTTTTTATGCGAAGTTGTTGGAATAATTTCCTTGAGTGTGCTGATCAGTTCGTTCGTATCTCTTGTGTTTATCGCGCTGAAATCGATAATATTTGCATCGGTGTGCTGCTTGATTACGGTTATTGTTTGCGAAGCAATTTTTGTAATATCATTCTTGTTGTGGAGAATAAGATAAGGCGTATCAAATTCTTCAAATCGGTCGATTAAATCGAGTTCATATTGCCCAAATTGATTTTCTACGATGAGCAAAATAGCGCAATCCACATTTTTTATCGTTTGTAACGATCTGTTGACACGCTTTCTCCCCAACTCACCCTCATCGTCAATTCCGGCAGTATCTACCAACACCACCGACCCGATTCCCAAAATCTCTACCGATTTTTTTACAGGGTCGGTTGTCGTTCCGGGTTTGTCCGAAACAATAGCAATTTCCTGTCCGGTAAGCAAGTTAATTAACGTGCTTTTGCCGCTGTTGCGGCGACCAAAAATGCCGATATGGATGTTGGATTTTATCATTTAAAAATAAAGGTCCCTTTGTCCTTCTTTAATTTTTTCAATCCTTTCGCGTACTTGCGATTGTGTTTTCTCATTCAGTTCCGTCATGTTTTTTTCAATTACGTTCCATCCTTTTTGGGCGGTATGTTCGGGAGCATAATCTTCCAGATATTCGGCAAGCGTGAGGATGGCGTTGGGAGTACAAAATCGTTTGATAAATCCGGGAACGGAAAATTCCATGAAATGCTCGCCGGTGCGTCCCATCCGGTAGCACGAAGTGCAGAAAGAGGGCAGCATATTTTGTTCCAGCAATTCGTCGATAATTTGGTTGAGTGAGCGGTCGTCGTTGATTCGGAATTGGCCTTTTTTGAGGTCGTGGTTTTCTTCTTTTTCCGAATAACTGCCCAATTCAATTTTTGTTCCCCCATCGATTTGTGACACACCGAACTGAATCAGCTCGTTGCGTAATTCTGCGGGCTCACGTGCCGTAAGAATCATTCCCGTGTAAGGAACCGCTAAGCGGAGAATGGCCACCAAACGACTAAAATCTTCGTCCGATACGAAATATTCATCGCCCAAATCCAGCATGGATGCGTCTTTTATACGGGGAAACGAAATGGTGTGCGGCCCTACATTGTAGCACGCTTCCAAATGGTTTGTGTGGCGAACCAATCCCATCACTTCGAAACGCCAGTCGTACAATCCGAAAAGTGCGCCGATACCCACGTCATCCAATCCGGCTTCCTGTGCACGGTCGAGCGACGTCAGGCGATAATCGAAATCGGCTTTCTTACCCCGCAAGTGGTAGGTTTTGTACGCTTCGCGGTGATAGGTTTCCTGAAATACCTGATAAGTTCCGATTCCGGCCTCTTTTACCGTGCGAAATCCTTCGATATCGAGTGGGGCAGCGTTGATATTTACCCTGCGAATTTCGCCGTTGCTTTTTTTTACGCTGTAAGCGATCTTTACGCTTTCGGCAATGTATTCAGGGCTGTATTGCGCATGTTCGCCGTACACAAGGATTAATCGTTTTTGTCCGTTGTCTTCAAGCGCTTCAATTTCTTTTACCAGTTCGTTGCCCGAAAGTGTTTTGCGAACAGCATCCTTGTTCGAAGCCTTAAATCCGCAGTAAGTACAGTTGTTGGAGCATTTATTTCCCACGTAAAGCGGAGCGAAAAGCACGATGCGATTACCGTAAATTCGGGTTTTAAGTTCTTTAGCCCCTTCTTTGATGAGTTGCACTGATTCGGCATCGGTGGCATTGATCAGTACGGCAACTTCTTCCAAATTCAGCCGGTTTTTTGCCAGCGATTTGGCAATTACTTCTTTCACCCGTTCTGGTGTGGAAACAGTGTTATTGAGGAAATTCCAAATCTCTTCGGTATCGATGAAAGGTTGCATCGGCACATCGGGAATGGCGTATTTTTCGGGGGTAAATTTCATAATAAAGCGTTCATTCACAAAGTGAACTACAAAATTACAAAATTTATTTCATCAAACGCTGAACTTTAACGGGTTCTATATCGGAAAATCGGTTAATGCGTATATTTTCCCAAACGCTTGCGTTCCGATTCCTCCAGTTCGTCTTTCAATTCTTCCACAGCTTCCTGGAGTTTATCTGTTTCCTTTCGTTCTGAAATTAACATGGACATGAGGATGGAGATAATTAGCGTACCGATGATAACTGCCAGCGAAACCCATGAATTGTGGGCGAAAAATTCACCTATAGCATGCACGGAACTAAACAGCATTTTCACGCCGATAAACAGCAGAATAAAGCTTACCCCGGCCTTCAGGTATCGGAACATTCCCATAATTCCTTTCAGAGCGAAGAAAAGCGAGATTAACCCCATTACTGCAAAAACATTGGATGAAATGGCGAGGAAATTTTCTTCGCTGAGCGTGAGTACGTTATTTACTCCCTCTTTTATAACTCCGATGATGGCGGGTATTGAGTCGACAGCAAACAAAATATCGGTTGAACCGATAACGAGCAAGGCCAGGAAAATATTGGTAAGATGTGTTTTCCCGTTTATTTTGGTGAAGAAATGAGACGAATGTACATCGGGATCGATAGGAAACAGTTTCGATGCTCCCTTATAAAGAATATTCGATTCGGGATTAACGTTATCTTCTTCTTTAGAAAAAGCCATTTTATATGCAGTCCACATCAGGATGATGCCGAATACGTAGATAATCCAATGAAAACGTTCCACCAGTTCCATTCCTACCAGGATGAAAAGAATCCGCAGTACAATAGAAATCATTATTCCCAATTTCAGAAGTTTCGGCTGATTTTTCGGATGAATACCCATCATTGAGAAAATCATGATGAATACGAACAGATTATCTACCGATAACGAGTATTCCGTCAAATATCCAGAAATGAATTTCGACATCATTATCGGGCTTGTCCGAATCGTACTTTCCGGATTTTGTGGGAAGAAAAAATAAAGAGAAACGCCAAAAGCAAGTGCGATGGAAATCCAAACGGCTGTCCAAGTTAAAGAGGACTTAACAGTAATTGCTTTTTCACGGTGAGAAGTTACGTACAGGTCTATACCATATACAATAATAAAGATTGCTATAAAAGCAATCCAGTAAAGGGTTGTTGCACTCATAAAAATGAGGAGATTTTCAGTTGATTTTTAATGGACTCTTCGACTTTGAGGGGTAGTATTTCTGCCGAACAAAAATCAGCCAAAAGTATATTTTATTTCAATCCGTTATCAATATTCTTGTTTAAATTATGTTAAAAAAAGAGGGCGGAAATCGCCCTCTTCGATATTACTTAAAAGCTTGTCAATTTGTCTGTTTAGCGTCATTATGTTAAAATAATTTATCACACAATATCAGGCAAAACATAAGGTGCACGATATTGTCTGCTGAGCATAGCATTGGCTTCGCTCTCTCCATCGCCGATAAAACGCTCAGCAACCGGATCAAAATCGAGTTGTCGGCCTAAACGGTAGGAAATGTTTCCCAAATGTGCCAGTGATGATGATAAATGCCCGGTTTGTACCGGTCCGTTCTGAATGCTCATATCTCGAGCACGGATAGCATCAAGCCAATTTTTAAAATGGAGGGTTAATTCGCCTTTTTCTGTACGGGCTGGGCCCTTTTCACGCTTTTCGCCCAGATAAGTTTCGTAGGCTCCATAACCTTTTATCACCATATAACCTTTGTCGCCATAGAATATATTGCCCACTCCGGCACCATCTTCCAGGTTGGTGCACCAGTTGCGGACTTCAAATTGTATTATTTTCTTTTGTTTAGGGTAATGATAAATGGAAGTCTGTATTTCCGGTACCTCTTTGCAGTCATCCCAAAGAAATTTTCCACCCATTGACGTGATTCTCTCAGGCAGTGAATTAACTCCAAGCCCCCACATGCATAAATCAGTTTCGTGAATACCCTGATTGCCCACATCGCCGTTGCCATAATCCCAGTGCCAATGCCAGTTATAATGAACCAGATTTTGCGAAAACGGCCTCAATGGTGCCGGGCCTGTCCACAAATCGTAATTCAATCCTGTCGGAACTTTTGATATACCCTTGTCGCCAATATCGGGTCTCCAGCGATATACCAGTCCCCTGGACATGTAAACACGACCAATCAATCCGTTTTCTAGATGTTCAACTGCTTCGCGTATTGCTACCGAACTACGCAGCTGGACTCCGTGTTGCACAATACGGTCATATTTATATGCCGCCTCGATCATTTTTTTACCTTCGTATATGTTGTGGGTTGCGGGCTTTTCAACATAAACATCTTTTCCTGCCTGACAGGCCCAAATTGTTTGCAGGGCGTGCCAGTGATTTGGAGTTGCTAAGGACACTGCGTCAATATTCTTGTCTTCGTAGGTTTTCCTGAAATCCTGTTCTATAGCAACTTTTTTTCCGTATGTTTTTTCAAACTCATTGGCGCGATTGCGCAATATGTTCATGTCCGGGTCACATAATGCCACTACATCCACATTATCAGTTTTTGAAAGCCCCATAATCTCTTTGATATGGTCTTTTCCCCGTCCGTTAACTCCTAAGACGGCTACCCTGATCCTGTCATTGGCACCTTTGGCTTCAGCCGGATAAATAGTAGGAGCATTAATGGTCTTACTATTAATGACATCAGGAGCAACGGTAGCAAAAAGAGCACCGGTTGCCGCTTTCTTTATAAACGATCTTCTTGTATTTGCTGCTGAATTTTTCATATTATGTTTAATTTGCTATTAAAACTTAAAAGGCTTTCTTCTATTTGGTATATAGATAAGGTTCATTTAAAACAACTCTTCGATTAGGATAGCTTCAATTTAATCGTGTCAAAATTATCGTCTGCAACTATATTTTTTGGCTCAAACAATATCTGTGGACTTGCAAACTTA
>DCEG01000017.1 GCA_002316835.1 Bacteroidales bacterium UBA1035
CTCGAAGGCATCCGCACGATGGTGTGCAGGTTAAACTCTTCCAGCAGTTTCTTTTTTATGGCTGTTTTGGCGCCGTCTGCCCCGAAAAGAAATCCATCGGGAATAATAATGGCGGCGCGTCCGGTATCTTTGAGGCGGTACATAGCTACCGACATAAACAAATCGGCCGTTTCGCTGCTTTGCAGTTCTTTTGGGAAATTGCTTTTCACGCCTTCGCTTTCCGTTCCTCCGTAAGGCGGGTTCATTATGATGATATCGAATTTATCTTCATCTTCCAGCTCGCGCACGTTGCGTTCCAGTGAGTTTCCGTGATAAATGAGCGGGCTGTCAATGTCGTGTATCAGCATATTAGTGATGCAAAGCAGGTACGGCAGGGGTTTTTTCTCTATGCCGAATACCGCTGCATTGTATTTTTCGCGGTCTTCCACACTGCTCACCTGATTTTCGAGCGATTTGAGCGTAGAAGTTAGAAATCCGCCCGTGCCACAGGCAAAATCCGCGGTTTGTTCTCCCAGTTGCGGATTGAGCATTTTTACCATAAAATCGGTAACTGCTCTCGGTGTATAGAATTCGCCGGCATTTCCTGCACTTTGCAGACTTTTTAGGATGGTTTCGTATATTTCTCCAAATGCGTGCCGGTCGGCATATTCTTCAAAATTAATATCGTCAATCGCGTTGATAACTTGTCGGAGAAGTACGCCGTCTTTCATATAGTTGTTGGCATCTTCAAAAACGGCTTTTACAATGGCTTGTTTCAGTGGTGTGGTTTCGGTTATCGGCAGGTTTTTCAGCGTAGGGAAAAGTTCGTTATTCACAAAATCGAGCAAAGTTTGTCCGGTCATTACATCGGCTTTGGCTTTCCCGTCCGCGTTTTTACTTACCGCCCAGTTCCTCCAGCGGAGTTTTTCGGGTATAATGGAGGTGTAATCGTCGTTGTGAAATTCCCACTCTTCTTCTTTGGTGTCATATACTTTTAGAAACAACAGCCAGGTCATTTGCTCAATGCGTTGTGCATCACCGTTGATGCCGTTGTCACCCCGCATAATGTTTTGTTGTTTCTTTACGAAATTTCCTAATGTCATATTAATAATTATAGTTTTTATTTTTTGTTTTAGTTTTTGCCCTTTCAGGGCTGGATGAGGTGTTACCCCATAAACATAGGGCTATGCCCCATGTTAATGCTCACGCCCCCCGTTGGGGCTAAATCATAAGGGCAACGCCCTTATAGCACTAACGTCGGGGCAACGCCCCGCATACTAAGCACCCACCATTCCCTCAAGCCCTGTAGCATTAACGTCGAGTCATTGCGCCCTCATCTATTTCTAAGCGTGTACCCAAGGGCATCGCCCTTAAATCATTAACGTCGGGGCGACGCCCCACGTAATAAACCCTCTAACCATTTCTAAGCCCTGAAAGGGCGAAAGCCGTTAGAGTTAATCCCACACATACTTCTCATCATACTCCACATTATATTTTTTGAGGAATAACCGATATTCATCTTGAAAACTCCTTTTAGTATGATGAACCTCCTGGTTCTGAATATACGCTATTACCACATCTATTTCAGCCGGATTTACAGAGAAAACTCCATAACCGTCCTGCCAGTAAAAATCTTTGTATTTTTCGTCAACTGTTTTTATCCATTTTGAAGAAGACTTTTTAATCTCTTCTACCAACTTCATAATGGCAATTTTTCTTGATAATGTACATAAAATATGAATATGATTTTGAAATCCACCAATCTGAATTGGGTTACATTCTAGGTTTCTACATATACCACCCAAATATTCAAATAACTTATTCTCCACTGATTTGTCAATTAAATTTGCTCTGTGTTTAGTGCTGAATGTTATATGTAGATATACTTTAGATAGTGATTGGGGCATTATGTTATATTTTATTTTAATGTTTAATTGCTATCGCCCCGTTGGGGCTAAAAATTACATCGTGTGTTTTCTCTCGCAGGACGTTGTCCTACTCTAATTCTAACGCCCCGTTGGGGCTAAAATAAAGGACACAGCCCTGTCAACATTAACGTCGAATCATCGCCCTCTCATCGACTACTAAGCGTGTACCCAAGGGCATCGCCCTTACAGCACTAACGTCGGGGCAACACCCCACTTAATAAGCCTTCAACCACTTCCAAGCCCTGAAAGGGCGTAAGCAAAAGAAAGGCAACGCCCTTGTAGCATGAACGTCAGGCATTACACCCTCATCTACTAACGTGTACCTAAGGGCAACGCCCCACATAATAAGCTCCCATCCACTTCCAAGCCCTGAAAGGGCGAAAGCCTTTGGACTAATTTGGTCATCTTAGGCAGCATAAATTTCATTCTGCAACTCTTTTACTGCTTGCAGATATTCTCTTTTTCCACCAAAGTATTTGGCTATTCTTTTTGCACTGCCTATTTTGTCAAAGGGCGCATTCTCCAAAATCCGCGTATCTTCCAAATCTTTTATGCCTTCGTCCATGTATTTGTCCAATAGTGCGGAAAGCACCTCTTGACACACGTCTGAATATTTGTTTAGGTAATCCTGTTTTTTTACATTGTTTACACGTTCCTTTTTTGTCAGCGGCTTTTTATCAAATGCAATGTGACAGATTAAATCGAAATCGTCAAATTCCGATTTATCGGCTTCTTTTTTCAATGCATTCAAAAATACACCTCTTGTTTCCAGTTCTTCTACAATTGCCTGTTTTTTATCGGCATTGCTCCAGGCTGAAATAAAGTCGTCCAGCGAAGCATATTCATTCAGTATATTTTGTTTGGTGTAGTCGGTAAGGCTCTGCGTGAGCAAGTCGCCAGTTAGCGGGTCGATGTATTGCACCCGTTCGTTGATAATGCGTACCTCCACATCGTTTACCCTGTATTTTTGTATAGGCATTGGTGGTGGCGGAAGCGGTTCACCTATTGTTCCTTCGTCATTATCGTTATTTTCATTTTCTCCTTCACCATTAACATCTGTGCCAAGAGGCATTCCTGTATAATCTTCCACCATTACCGGATCACCATCAAATTCAGGATCGGCAAAATGCCGGCACACATCCCGGAAATCCATAATGGTAAAAAAGAGCTTGTTTTTCTTTTCATACACACGTGTGCCCCGGCCGATAATCTGCTTAAACTCGGTCATGGAATTTATATTGCTGTCCAGAACTATCAGTTCGCAGGTTTTGCAATCCACGCCTGTTGAAAGTAGTTTTGATGTGGTGGCGATGGTCGGATATTTTTCGTTGGGGTCGATAAAATAATCTAACTGTGCTTTGCCTTCATCATTATCTCCCGTTATCTGCATTACGTATTTGTAGTTTTCTTTTACCAGATCTTTATTCAAATGACGCATAGCCAGGCACATTCGTTCAGCATGATCAATATCCACACAGAAAATAATGGCCTTTTTGAAACGACCGTTTTCTTTGAGCCAATCAGTAACGCGCTTGGCTACTACCTGTGTCCGGTCGTCAATGATTAGAGTTCGGTCAAAATCGGAGCGGTTGTATTCCCTGTCTTCAATTTCATTTCCATATATATCCACTTGACCCCGATACGGACGAAAACCCTCTAAATCAACGTCTGTGCTTACACGGATAACTTTGTAAGGTGCCAGAAAACCATCCTCAATCCCTTGTTTCAGGCTGTAGGTATAAACAGGATCACCAAAATAATTAACGTTACTTACGTATTTTGTTTCTTTGGGTGTTGCCGTCATGCCAATATGTGTGGCAGAACTGAAATAATCGAGTATTCTTCGCCATTGCGAATCCTCTTTCGCTGAACCTCTGTGGCACTCATCCACAATAATTAAATCAAAAAAATCGGATGCAAATTCCCGGTAAGGTTC
>DCEG01000027.1 GCA_002316835.1 Bacteroidales bacterium UBA1035
ATAAAAAAGAATTATCCGATTTTTTGTCAAAATACAATTTTGATATTTCTTTTAGTAAAGGTTTTATGATTTCCATTTACGATAAAACGATGAAAAAACCTTATTTGAGATGTGGATTGCTTCAAGCAAAAAAAGTAGAATAAGTCATTCGAGAATTATTGAACACTGCATGATAATCTCTCTAATTGACCTGAAACCTAATAACAAATTAAAAACAACTTATTATCGTCAAGATTTTATTTTTTGCTGAGGAAATATTTATCCAATGCTTCTTTTGCTGCCACAAACGAGCTTTTCCGTGCAGAAAGGACTTCCGTTTCAAGTTGAGACATTAGTTTCTCTATTTCGGCATTTTGGTAAAAATCATTCCGTAAACGCTCATTAATGGTTTCATACATCCAATATTTGGATTGTTCGTTTCGTTTCCGGTCGAAAAAACCGTTTTGTTTCACAAACTCCACGTATCGGTGTATCATATCCCATACTTCTGCAATTCCCAAACTGTAATATCCCGAATAAGTAAGCACCTCGGGAGTCCACCCTGAATCGGCTAACGGAAACAGATGCAGAGCGTTGGCAAAATGCCGCTGTGCCATCTTGGCTTTTTCAATGTTATCGCCATCGGCTTTGTTAATGACAATCCCGTCCGCCATTTCCATAATTCCACGTTTTATTCCTTGCAGTTCATCACCGGTTCCCGCAAGTTGAATAAGCAAGAAGAAATCAACCATCGAATGCACTGCTGTTTCCGACTGCCCTACCCCAACGGTTTCCACGAAAATATAATCGAATCCGGCAGCTTCGCATAAGATAATGGTTTCTCGTGTTTTACGGGCAACTCCACCTAATGAGCCTGCCGAAGGAGAAGGACGAATAAAAGCGTTTTGCTGCACCGATAGCTTTTCCATCCGGGTTTTATCACCAAGGATGCTTCCTTTGGTTCGTTCACTAGATGGATCTATGGCCAGTACGGCCAATTTGTGTCCTTTCTCGAGCAAGTGCATCCCAAAAGCATCTATAGAAGTACTTTTTCCTGCACCGGGCACTCCTGTGATACCTACCCTAATGGACTCTCCGGAATAAGGGAGACATTTCTCAATAATAGCCTGAGCCGTTTCCTGATGTTCGGGCCTGGAACTTTCTACCAACGTTACAGCTTGGCTCAACATAGTAATATTTCCGGCCAGAATTCCTTCGGCAAACTCACTCACCGAATATTCTTTACGGCGATGTTTCTGACGAAGATTTAAATATGGATTTATACTTGGCGGCTGAGTCACGCCCTTGTTAACGTTCAAACCCAAATATTTAGGATCATTTTCAGGATGATGATGCATAGCGTCGAAAATAAAAACCGAATAAAGTTCTTTTACAAAGATACTCTATTCGGCTTGTTTTTTAACCTAAAGAGAAAATAAAATTATCTTTTTCTCGGTGTCACATTGCCTTTAATCGTTAGTACATACACAGTATCAGGCGCATTGGTGTACACCGTTATTGTTTTATTAAATGTACCGGGACGAGCAGTAGTTGAATACTTAGCATCAATTTTGCCGCTTTTTCCTGGCAATATCGGTTCCTTGGTATAGCTTGGGGTAGTACATCCGCAAGAAGCCGAAACACGTTGTATGATCAGTGGGCTCTTCCCTGTGTTGGTGAATTCGAATTGAGTGGAAACGGCACCGATTTCTTCTTTAATGGTTCCGAAATCGTGAACGTTTTTCTTGAATTGTGCTTTCGGAACTGACTGTGAAAAGGCAACTCCGCTTAATATAATACTGAAAACCAGCAAAAGTCCTAATTTTTTCATTTTATCTTTGTTTTAATTCGATAATCAACTTTTTCGATACAAAAATAACAAATTGGTTTAAAAAACGTTCTGCATTTAACGTTATTTATTGTAATCGTTGAAAAACTCCACACTCTTATTCACTGACAGACACTCTGATTCCGGCCGTATGCGATGTAAATTCCGGCGCGTACATACACTGAATGGTGGTAATTCCGTTGGAATAATCGCCTGAACGGGTAACGAATACACCGTATTCAAACACGTATGTGCCGCGAGGCATCACATCGAAATAGAAGTTGGTGGATGCATCTTTCGATGTCTGGTAATAAATAGTTCCGCCTTGCCATTTCACACCCGAAAGCTGTTCAACGGGTTCGAAAGCGGCGGCGCGCATATCTTTCAGATGTACAAATTCTAAATCGCGATCGGTGCGCACGGTCAGTCGAACAATTACTTTATCGCCCACTTTCAGCGGAGCAGTTTCTGTAATCGGAACAAGTTTAGTACCCGAAGCATCTGTTTTTTCTAGGAAAAGCAATTTCTCCACATCCAGCGAAGCATCGGTTTTCGATATTTTGTCCAAATCTTCGTAATATTGCCAATAAAGCGCACCCCACGCGGGTGAGTTTCCGCTATTTTCGATTTTTACATGTCCCATTTGCGGAGCAATTTCTGTTTTGTGCCACGTTTCTTTGAAATAACCCGTGCCAAGTTCTTGTTTGGCGGGTTCAATCCGTTTGTCGGCAACGGTTACGACGGTTTTATTTTCCGATGAAAACCAATCCGTCCCGGTGCTCAACAAAGCATAAACGGCATCCATTGTGGCATGCGTAGATTCCCATAATTGGGTTTGTTTCTGTTTCAACAGCCAGCGTTTCATGTTGTCCATCTCATCGGCTTTTACTCCGCCCACACGGAAAGCATCCATAATGAACGTGTGCACCGACGTTGCCGATTGCGACATAAATACATGTGCGCGGTTGTTTGCCCAATACATTCCCATTTCGTCGGAAACGGTGGCGTGCTCGCGATAGGATTTCAAAATATCTTGCACAACAATTTGTTTTCCGTTCCGCTGCATCAGTACAACGATTAACGAGCGTTCGTATAAATCGAACTGTGTCCAATTTTTCTCCACAACCGATGTATAGAAATCTGCCATCTCTTTTGTTTTGGCATCCAGCGGATATTGTTTGTACGATGAGCGCACGTATAAATATTCCAAATCGGAAACTGAAATGGTTTTTAGGTTCTTCCAATCTTTGTTGTGTTTTTTCAGTTGCTCGAAATTACGAAGCGCTTCGCCATCAATATACGCAACGGCTTTTTGTTGCATAGAGCGAACGTCATCGGTAAATTCCGCTGCTTTCAGTTCTTTCAACTGATTGAATCCGTAAAGGATATATTGCGTAATGCTCCGGCTGGGATAAAAACCTTTGAACCAACTCCATCCGCCTTGCATTGTTTGCAGTTCTTTGAGTTTATCGATGGCTTGGCGCGTGAGGTTTTGGTTGCGGTTTAAATCAAATAGCAACGCGAGTTTCTGCTTTTGTTCCGATTCGTTTTTGGCTTCCAATACCCACGGTGTCTCTTCCAACAGCACGTTTTTGAGCTCCTGATTTTTTTCGAGATTCGATAACAATGTTTCCGAATTGCCGCCTTGCCGTTTCCACTCTTTAATCATTGCCGAAACCTTGGGATAAGCTTTTGAAATGTGCATTCCGAGCATGTTGGCATAATACGAAGCGAACCACGAAACCGCGTTATCGCTTTCGGGATTGCTCAACACGGGCAATGCCTGCACGGCGTACCAGGCAGGATTGGACGTAAATTCCAACGTCAATCGGTAATCTTGGATGGTATTCGATTGTTTGTTTACCAATCTGTCCATCGTAAATTCCTTGGTCTGCGTTCCGTTTACGCCCATCCGCATACTTTCGGTAACAAGCATCCGGTTGGGAAGTACCGCCAGGGCCTGCTGCTCGCCATCGCTGAACGAAGCGTTTTGCGCCACGATTCGAACGCCAACAACATCAATATCTGATGGCACATCAAACGTCCACGAAGCATTCGAAGACGCATCTTTTGTCAACGAGAACGGTTGCGATTGATTTTCTACCGAAATGGTATTTACAACTTCATCCGTTATGGGATTGAAAAGTTCCAGTTTCACGTTTCCGCTGATTTCTTTGTCCGACAAATTGGAAATTTTGGTAGAAATGCTTGTGCGGTCGCCGTGGCGAAGGAATCGCGGCATATTGGGTGTTACCATCAACTCTTTTTGCGATACGGTAAACGCTTCGGCTTCGCCCGTGTTCAGGTTCTTATCGTGCGCCAGCACACGGAAACGCCACTTGGTGTTGCTTTCGGGCACGGTGAAAGCAATTTGTGTTTCGCCTTTGTCGTTGGTGCGCAATTGTGGGAAAAAGAAAGCGGTTTCGTTGAAATTACGGCGGATTTGAGGTTCGGCTTCAGAAGAATTTGGTGCTTGTAACGCAGCTTCCTTGGCAGAATATACTTCTTCTTCAGCTAAAACATTACTTGCTGCATCTTGCACAACCATTTGAATGGCTTCTGCTTTCGCCATTGGAGACGGGATATAACTTTCAACTTGGACTCCCGCTACTTTTCCTCCTAAAGCGCTCCGCATCATCATCCTTCCATACTGATACAACGAAAAATCATACCAATTAAATCGGTCAAATGTAAACGGTTCCACATTTTTAAATGTCTGCGGGATATATCCGTTTACCTGCAGCGAATTAAACGACTGATCTCTTTGCAAAGAAGCGGCCGTTCTGTTATTATAAAATTGCGGCAACGACAAGATCCATTTCGGCGCCGGATAAATTTGGTCGAGCGAGAAATCGTACATCGATGCCAATATCTCTGCTGCGGAAGGGGTCCCGTTGGCGTCTTTCACCGAAAATCGCCACTCTTCGTTGGCTCCGGGACGGATTTTATCGCGGAAAGCATCCAATTTTACGTCTAATCCGGTTTTTCCCTTTTCGGAAACGAGTTGCGTGGAATGATGATAAAATTTTTCGTCTTTCACATACGTCAGCATTGACGTTACGTTGTTTTTATATTCCGGTTTATACGGAATGGTAAACAATCGGTTTTCGTTGTTGATGTTTACCCATTTGCGTTCCAACAAACGGTTTTCCTGCCAAAGTTCGTACAGCACATGGATGTTATCGGTTGCGCCGAGAATGATTTCAGCCGGTTTGTTCGACGAGAATGTGTTGTTTTTCACCACAAACCATTCGTTGGTTTTGATAGCCGGACGCTCATCGGAATACGAGAACAGCACTAAATCTTTTTCGGCCGTGATATCGTTTCCGCGGTCGTCTTTCGATTGCAGTTTGATGCGGTATTTTCCCGATTTTAGCTTTTTCAATTGCTCTTTCAATGCTGTTTGTTCTCCGGTTTCGAAATTGCCCTGCAACACTTGCGTGTTAACGGAGTCGTTTTCCTGAAGCGAGAAAACCTGATATGTCCCCGATGCTTTTATATCGTTGCCATCTAAGTTTTTGGCAGAAATAAGTATCTTTTCTGCAGATGATTTTTCAAATTTATCAGGCATTTCAATGTTCAGTATCATCGAAACATCTCCCACGGTAACGGAGTAATTACCCACCTGCGTCTCGCCGTTTACATCGGTAACCGTAGCCTCTACGTTGAACGTATAAATAGAACGCGAGGAAGAAGTTTCGTCGGTTCTTTGCGGCGTAAAAGTAATTTTAAATTGACCGTTTTCATCGGTTGTAGCAATGCCTTCGGCGAAGTGTTCAGGCGGCCCGCCCCATCGCCACCACCACGATTGCTGTCTTGTAATGCGATAACTTACGTTGGCGTTTTGCAGTTTTACACCCGAATAGTTTTCGGCTTTTCCCATCAAGGTAATTTCTTCGCCGAATTTATAGGTTTTTTCGATTTTATCGAACGAAACTTCAAACGTGGGGCGTTTGTATTCTTCCACCCGAAAAGAAATACCTCCGCCTCGGGTTCTGATATTAAAGTGACCAGAAAGCGCGCCTTGCGGTAAAACGAACTCACCCGAAACCGAACCAAATTCATTGGTTTTTAGTGTTTGTTTGGAAACGTCCTGTCCATTGGCATCCCGCAATATAAATTCGAGCGATTTGCCAACCGCAACTTGAGATTTTCCACCTGTTGTAGTAGTAGCAATGGCTTTGAAAAACACAGTTTGCCCGGGGCGATACAAACTTCGGTCGGTATAAATATGGGCGTTTTCGGAAGTCCGTTCGCGATTTTCTTCGTATTGATAATTTCCCCACGGAAGCTGATTTAACGTGGAACCGTTATCGTTGCCCGATACGGCCTGATAAAACAAATCGCGATTAGGCTCTGACGTATTATATCCGTCAATTATGTATTCAGCGAACCCTGCATTGTTTGTGGAAACGGTTTTCGTCAAACTAAATTTGTAATCATTGGCGGTATACGTTCTTTTGTAGATATTCACTTTCGCATTTTTTGCGGGCTCGCCGGTCGTGCGGTCTACCACAAAGAAATCGTACTTATTTTTTGCCGATGAGCGCGAAAAAACCGCTAAACCGGAAACAGAGAAATAATAATCGTCTTGCAGGTATTCTTCGGATTTATTTTTTCCTGGATAATCAAATTCCAATTTGTAAATACCGTATTCAGATATATCAATGTTGGCCTCGGCTTTTCCTTGCAAGTAAGCTGTTTTTTGCGGTAATGAAAAAATGATATCCTTAACGAAAGTTTTCTGTTCGGGCTTGCTTCTGTAAGCGCCATATAGCCTCTCCGTAACGGAAAACGGTGACGACAGTTTGTATAATTTGGCGGTAAGCTTATCGATATTTTTGTAAGTTACGGTAATTTTTTTCTCGCTTTTCGGAGCAAAAGTACTGTTTCCCGAAACCTGAAATTCGGGTTGCGTAAGTTGCATTAAACGGTTTTCCAATACGGAAACACGTTCATTTTTGGGAAACGACTGAATGGTTTTTTGCAACAAATCGTTTAATTCCTTGGTTTTGTCCACACGTTTCACGCTGTCTTCCTGCGGAAATTCCGCGATTTGCCTTTTGTAAAAATCAGCCATTTTATCCACAATTTCGATGCTTATCGGATCATTTCTCCACTGATCCAACATCTCTTGCAGCAATGGAAAGGCGTACGTGTTATACGCATTATGCAATTTGGCGAGATAATCTGTTTTATCGAGTTCCGTCAGGACAATGGATGTATTTAATTTTCTTTCAGACAACGAAACAAGTAATTTTTTATACGTTTCCAACGCCCAAAGATTGTATTCATCGGGTTGCGGGTCAAAGTTCAGTTTCACAAACTCGTTTGCAGGAGCAAACAACGATTGCTGCGTGATGTTTTTCTTTGCCAACGAACGGCTTAAATCCGTATCTTCGTCTATTTGCCTGAAAAATTCAATAGCGCGAAGCGCTAAAAAGTCGTACATCGTTGGGTAGAAACGGCGTGAATCTTTGCCCAATTCCACCACGGCAGCGAAAGGCGCTACCTGTGTTTTTTCAAGCTGCACACGCGGCTCAATGGACGCGTTAAGATGCTCAACCACCTTGTTGTAAAAATTGTTTTTCGACCATTCCTTCATATCGGCGGGCACGAAACCGCCGATCGCCGTACGTTGATTAATTGTCCATTGGTCTTTTTGGTAATATTGCAGATAAAGCTCTCCGAGCATCGAATGCAAAACCGATTTTTCTACCACATCGGTACTTTTCGCCAACATATCGGTCAGGTTGCGAAAAATGACGGTATCGTTTTCGGCATCCAGCGCCAAATCATATTTTCCCTGATGGATGAGCGCTTTAATAATCTGCGGACTGTTTTTATCTGAAATTGCTTTTCTCAGAATGTTATCTACTTCCTCAGAAGCCGATTTCGGTAGCGATTTTTTCTCGAATTCGGCAACTTTTTGCCACTGTTCGTTGTAATTCATAGTTTGTTTGGTTTGCGCTTGCAACGAAAAGATAAAAATTCCCGCTGCAACTATAAATAAAAGTTTTTTCATACAAGTTTATTTTCTGTTCTATTATAATAAGATGTAAGAACACGAAAAAGTTGGCACACAATAGCGTTATTTTTTGTTAAATAGGATTTCTTTATCGTTTATGAGCATCAAATGAGCATTTTTTGTGATGCTGAATTAAGGTTTCATAACCACACCAATCCTTTTCTTTCCGTTTATTTTAATTGATAAAGGTTTGTCGAAATGTACATGACGTATGAAATTAGTTTCGAAAACTGCCGGTTGTGAGTCTAGGTAATCAACATCGAAGAAACCGTCGTTTTGAAGAAATGGATTTACCGTAAAATATCCAATACCAAACGACGTTAGGTTTTGGAAAAAATGTGTCCCCTGACTGGGCTCGATTCGATAACTCTCCAACCCGGACTCAACTATAACGCGAGCCTGGCAAATGTGCGACCATTTGACTGGGATTCCCAACCACGGATCTGATGATCCCCAACGACCAGGGCCTACTAAAACATAATTCTTATCAGCTTCAATAAATTTGGCATTCACTTTTTCTATTTCTCTTGCTATTGCAGGATTGTGCGAAGCAGAAAAATTCTTTGTTTTAACATAGATCACGTCAAAAACATCGTTTGAAATTCCGTTTCCGAGTGCGTTATAAGAATAAAGCACCGTCTCGGGCTTATCAATACTCTCCAGGTTCTCGTTTACGATCTCTTTACTGTCGACAATCGGACGGATTTGCAACACATAAAATTCGGCTTCCTGTTGACTTTTTATATCCACTGCAAACTCAATTTCAACCGGTCTACCCATTTCAATTTGTCCCACTTTCAGCACTTTGTCAAGAGTTTCGGCGAGTGGAAGTGTATCGTGTTTCAAAATATTAGCAAAAGATATAACCTTTCTACCGCCTTCATAAAAGCCATCTCGAATCATCTGATCATCAGGATCATAGGTAGATGAAACGAATCTCAACGGACTGTGCCTTTCAGCTTGGCGGATACGAAGTTTCTGCAAATTAAAACTGTCATCAATAGTAAAATCTTTCGACATCGACTCCAGATCGAGTGCATAAAACTGCGTTTGTGTATCTTTAAGAGCAGAATCTAATGAACTTAATTGTAGAATATTACGGGGATAAAGGGGTGAGAACCTCAATCCGTTATTGCCTTCAACTATGTATTTTCCCAATCCCATAGCCATATTTACAATGCCGTCTTCGGTTTTTTCATTCCCGATAGGATAATAGTTAATGGAGCGGGCAACTCCTGAAATAGCCGGATAATAAAGATTTCCATATTCTCCACCTACTACTTCCTGCAATACGATCGCCATTTTTTCCTGATCAATAAGATTGTGTGTGGCAGCCATATACCCTTTACTATCTTTGTAAAAAACAGATGCATACACAGCTTTAATGGCATTACTCAACAAACGAACCATTTCGTATTTGTCACTTACGTAGGGAATCATGTATGTTGAATAAATTCCGGCAAAAGGCTGATATTGTGAATCCTCCAGCAAACTTGATGAACGAATGGCGATGGGTGCAGATATGGCATCGAAAAACACCAAAAAGTCGCTGACCAACCGTTTAGGGAGCTTTGCAGCTAAAAAATGCTTAAGGATCTCTTCGTCGGGACGATAAGAAAGGGCAACATCGTAAAGTTTGTTCGCCTCCATGAATTCATCAAAAATATCTGTACACAGTACAACTGTTTTTGGTGTGGTTACCGGAAAATTATCATAACTGTTTAACTCCAAATGTGTTTTCACAATATGACCAATAAAAGCCAATCCACGTCCTTTTCCACCCAATGAGCCTTCTCCAATACGGGCAAAATTCGAAAACTTATCAAACCTATCCTTTTCAAACACAGCAACTACACCTGTATTTTTCATCCGCCGGTATTCAACAATAGCTTCGTAAATAAGTTCACGCGCCTCATCCATAGTGGTATAATCCGATACATCGATCTTCTTAAGCATTTCCGCTACCGGGAACATAGCACGTGTATAGAAAAACCGGGAGAAATGATTTCTAGAAAGATGATAATACAATGAATCATCTGGAATCTGCCTGATGTTTAACTGTAATTCTTTCAGATTTTTAATTCTGAATATCTCTTCCTGAGATTTGGGTGCGACAATAATAAAGTCTCCAAAACCCAGATTTTCTTTTATAGCCTTGTGAAAATCCTGTGGAAACGTCTTGGAATTCTTATCGATGAATCTGGCATTTACTTCAGCAGCATATTTTCTATTCTCAGACTCAGAAGATGTATAGATAATCGGAATATATTTATCCTTCCCCCGAATCCATTCGCCCAATATTTTCCCTGCCAACTTCTCTTTTTTGTGCTCCCGGTTAAAGCTAATGTCCGATATAATGCCCAACATATTATCTCCGAATTTTTTGTAAAGGCTCACCGCCTCTTCATAATCCCGGGCAAGCAAGATTTTCGGTCTTCCGCGCATGCGCATCATGCGCAAATGATCGTTAAGTGCTTCTTTTGAAAATTCTTTCGATTCATTCAGTACATATTTATAAAGCAGCGGTAAGGCCGACGAATAGAATCGCACAGAATCCTCAACAAGCATAATAGTCTGAACACCAACAGATTTCACATCATTCTCCACATTCATCTTATCTTCAATAAGCTTTATGATGGCAAGCAGTAGATCGGTGTTTCCCAACCAACTGAAAACATAATCTATACCCGTAAGATCCTCCTTTTCAAGCACGCGGGTAACAGATTTCGAAAAAGGAGTCAGCAAGACAATAGGGATATACGGAAACTTGTGTTTGATTACTTTTGCCTGAGCAAAGATCTCATGATTATCCATATTGGGCATGCAAATAATAAGTTCATAGCGATTGGCTCGGAGTTCTTCCAGGGCTTGTTCTGCGTTACTAACTTGCGTAAAACGCGGTGGATATCGAAGATTAAGCGATGTGTATTCGTTGAAAATCTGCTCGTCTACCCGCCCGTCGTCTTCAAGAATAAACATATCGTATTGCGAAGCAATGAAAAGCACATTATAGATGCGCCTGTTCATTAACTTTACAAACGGAGTATCACGAAACTGAAAACGACTTAGATCGTGGGCTTTAATGACAGATGGCGAAGTTGATGAGTTCATATTGTTTGCTTGTTAGTAGAAACAAAGATAGAAATTTTTCGTGGTCTATGTTCGGGTGGAAACCTCTAAAAAAGCAAGCAGCCGGCAAAAGGCGCTTCACTTCCATGTCCGGCTGCTTTTTTCGTGGAAAATCAAAAAACAGAATTACCACGATGATGAAAAACCGTCACAAATCTATTAAATTTATTTGTTAATCTCAAAATGTACTTCCAAAAACTTTGAGTTTTTTGTTATCTTTGCTTCTCAAATAAAAAAGTCTATAAAAACAACAAGAAATAAATGAGTTTTAAAACGTTATTCTTATCGATTTCTGTTTTTGGCGCAATGACATTTTCCATTTTTGCATCGGAAACAGTCTTATCCAATCCTCAAATCTCCGAATCGACAACTATTTCTGTATCGCAGCCACCACCTGTTTACGAAGGAAAAATAATCGAAGATCCCGATATTCCACCCATATATACCGGCGGATCCGGAGAAATGCACAGGTTTATATCCAACACACTTCGCTATCCAGAAGACGCTGCAGAAAACAACATTCAAGGTTTGGTGGTTTACACATTTATCGTTGAAACAGACGGCACATTAACAAATTTCGATCTGATTCATCGCGCAAACCCATCGCTCGATGCGGAAGCGTTGCGTATTTTACAAGCTATGCCACCCTGGCGCCCTGCAAAATACAAGGAAGAATTTGTACGTTCCAAAAGTTATGTTCCCATGTATTTCCGATTGAACAAAAATGCCAATACTGTAGCTCGCAGAAATACAACAACTCCGGCAGCAACTTACGCTAAAACAGACACCGAAATTGCTAACTCTGAAGTTTTCTCAATTGTTGATAAAATGCCGCAATACCCGCACGGAGAAAGGGAATTGGCAGGTTTTATCGCTCACCAGATCAGATATCCGAAAGAAGCACGTCAACAAGGAATTGAAGGCAGAATACTATGTTCTTTCATTGTTGCCGCCGATGGCTCCATATCCAATATCGAAATAGTGCAGGGTCTTAATTCCCAGCTTGACAATGAAGCCATAAGAGTCCTTAGTTTAATGTCTAAATGGATTCCCGGTGAAAATAATGGCGAAAAAGTAAACGTGAAATGCTTACTACCTATTGACTTCACCATTGACGAAGAACCGATACCGGCCTTGAGTCAAAACGAATGATATTTCTTTAAACAAGAAGCGGACCCGATAGAGTTAACCTATCGGGTTTTTTCATCTTTTCACCCAAAAATAAAATTGAAAGAATATTTGACAGTAAATTCATAAAAATAATTAATATTTGCTATATTTGCGACTATTCTGGCTACTCTATTAAATCTACGTTAATTAATTAATTTGAAAATGAAAAATATATATTTTCATCTAATCGCCTTGTTGTTTTTCTGTCCTTCTTTGCTTTCGGGACAACAGTTAAGTAAAAAACTTGGTATTTTCGATACCAGTAGCGATGTTGGAAAAGTAAAACACACCGGAAAGGTAGTTTATGACTCTCAAAAACAACAATACGCCGTAGAAGGTTCGGGAACAAACATTTGGTTTGGGACCGATGAATTTCATTACCTCTGGAAAAAGCTGAAAGGAGATTTTATTCTGACAGCCCAGGTTGAATTCGTAGGCAAAGGTGTTGATGCACATCGTAAAATCGGCTGGATGATACGTGAGTCGCTGGATAACAATGCATCACACGTAAGTGCAGTAATTCACGGAGACGGACTGACTTCATTGCAATATAGAGCCGGAGACGGTATAGACATGCAAGAACAAAAAATAAATGCGCAAGGTCCTAATATAGTGCAATTAATCCGTAAAGGGAACATTTACACTATGTCGGTAGCTCATTTGGGTGAAACCTTCATCTCAAAACAGGTAGCAAACTGCAGCTTATCTGATGAAGTTTATGCAGGTCTTTTTGTATGTTCACATAATCCTGATGTTATAGAAAAGGCCATTTTCAAAAATGTGCGGATCGAGATTCCTTTCGGGGAAGATAAAGTTGCTTACCGCGACTATCTCGGCAGTAATCTCGAAACAATGGATGTTTTTACCGGTGAACGTACAATTTTACATCAATATCCCAATTCAGTACAGGCACCTAACTGGACTCCCGACGGGAAAACACTTATATACAACAGCGAAGGATTATTGTACAACTACGATTTAGCTACAGGGAAAATATCTACACTAAATACTGGCACAGCTATCGGAAACAACAATGACCATGTGCTTACTTTCGACGGAAAACATATCGGCATCAGCAGTAACCACGATCCTAAGGATAGGGGTCAGTCGGCAATCTATTGGCTTCCGGTCACAGGTGGTGAGCCTGTAAAAGTTACAAAAAAGACACCGTCTTACTTTCACGGGTGGTCACCCGATGGTAAACAAATGGTCTACACTGCAGGGCGCAATGATAATTTTGATATTTACCTTATTTCACGTAACGGTGGAGAGGAAGAACGACTTACCAGCACTGAGGGAGTTGATGATGGTCCGGAATACACCCCTGACGGAAAATATATTTATTTTAATTCTGTGCGAACCGGATCGATGCAAATCTGGAGCATGAAACCCGATGGAAGTGATCAGGAACAAGTCACATTCGACCATCTAAACAATTGGTTTCCACATATATCTCCCGACGGGAAATGGATAGTATTTATTACCTTCGGTAATGATGTAGATCCTGGTGATCATCCATTTTACAAGCACGTATACTTACGTATGATTCCCATAGAAGGAGGAAAACCAAAGGTTATTGCTTACCTGTATGGCGGACAAGGGACTATAAATGTTCCATCGTGGTCTCCCGACAGCAAGAAAATTGCTTTTGTAAGCAACTCAGGAGATATTAAATAAGAGATCATCTATATCTAATTCAGAATCAATTGAAACTTCAGGCAATATTTTTGCTGACAGGCTGGTTTTGTGCCAGCTCAATCACAGCACAGTTCAAAACTGAACTTCCAGATACCGTGGGTATAAATATTCACAACAAAAATTTTGTGTACGTCGCCAAAAAGATGAAAGAGTCAGTTACACTTGACGGTGTACTGGACGAGCCCGATTGGCAGACAGCAAATATTGCAGATAATTTTTTTCTTGTTCAGCCTGTAGATACCGGATTCCCCAAACAGAAATCGGAAGTAATGCTGGTTTATGATGACAAGGCCATCTATGTGGCAGTCATTTTTCACGATACTATCCCCGGTAAACGCGTTTTTGAGTCGTTCCGAAGAGATTATGTTTTCAACAACAATGACAACTTCCTTTCTGTATTTGATACTTTCCGGGATCAAACCAACGGATACACTTTTGAGTTTTCGGCTTCGGGGGCTATTTCCGATGGGATCCGTTCCGGTGAAACCAAAAACAGCGAATGGGACAGCAAAGTGGAACTCAAACTGAAAAATTATTCCGATAAATGGGTTACTGAAATGAAAATTCCGTTTAAATCTATTCGTTATCCGGCAAATAGTCAAACGTGGTATGCCAACTTCGGCCGGTTGGATCTTAAAGCCAACGAAAAATCGGCTTGGGCGCCCGTACCGAGACAATTTCCACACTCGTCACTGGCATACACCGGAGTATTACATTTCGAAGAACCATTACCTAAACCAAGAATGAATTTTTCGCTTATCCCGTATATTTACGGCGGATATCATCGAAATTTTGAAGCGGGAGAAAAAGCCGGTTACAGAAAGGACTTCGGTATGGACGCGAAAATCGGATTATCCACTGCTATGAACCTGGATTTAACCTATAATCCTGATTTCGCCCAGGTTGAAGTGGATCAGCAAGTGATGAATATCGACCGCTTTGAACTGTTTTATCCCGAAAAACGGCAGTTTTTTCTCGAAAACAGCGATTTATTCGCTAACTACGGCAACATTGGACTTACTCCGTTTTTTTCCAGACGCATTGGTCTTGATGCACCGGTTTTGGGTGGAGCACGGTTAAGTGGTAAATTGAACAGTACGCTTCGTCTCGGATTTATGAATATGACAACCGAGAAAACTACTGAGCATCTAACAAGAAACTTCACCGTATTATCTCTTCAACAGAAAATCCTTGCCCGTTCAAACATTAGTTTTATGTTTGTCAACAAGGAATATTTGAATAAGCCGGACGGAACCTCACTTTTTAACCGTGTTGCGGCGTTGGACTTCAATCTGGCCAGTAAAAACAACGAATGGATAGGTAAGGCTTTTTATCATCGGTCTTTTCAACCTAACAATCCCAACAAACAATTTGCTCAGGGAGCTTCTATAAGATTCAGTAAAGGAAATATTCTTGCCAGTTTAGATCAGGCAGCAGTGGGTGAAAATTATTTGGCCGAAACAGGTTTTGTGCGCCGAAGAAATTATATTTCTTTGAGTCCGGAGCTGGCATATTTCTTTATTCCCAATAAAAAAGTTACCATACACGGTCCTTATTCAAAATTCAAGAATTACACCTCTCACTCTTTTGACAAGCTGGACCATGAACTGGATTTGGGTTACAAGATCGAATTTAGTGACCGCTCGACTATATCTGCCGGGATGCGTAATTATTACATCAAACTGAGTCGCGATTTTGATCCAACTCACGTGAGCAATATTTTTTTACCTTCCGGAAGCGATTACAAATACTCCGATTTTTATACCATATTCACATCCAATAACCGAAAACCGTTGAACGGAATGATTACTTTCTCTAAAGGTGGTTTTTACAACGGTAAATACGATATGATTGATACAAAATTGGTATATAGGTTTCAACCCTATGTGAATTTTTCAATGAACGTAACTTATACTAATCTTCGACTACCCCAACCATTTGAACATCATCAATTCTGGTTAATCGGGCCGAAACTGGATGTCACTTTTACCGATAAATTATTTCTCACAACTTTTATGCAATATAATGAACAGCTCAACAACACCAACTTAAACATACGTTTCCAATGGCGATATAAACCTGTGTCGGATCTGTTTATTGTCTATACCGATAATTATTTTGCAAATACACACGAAGTCCGTAATCGGGCACTGGTTTTGAAGTTGACGTATTGGTGGAATTAAATATGATAACATGATGAAGTTCCGGATAACTATTGCTTTAGCAGCTCTGTTTTTTGGCCAAGTATTTTCTCAAAAGGCTTTAAACGATTCAATTTCCATTAACATACAAAACAAAGACTTTATGTATGTGGTCAAGAAAATGAAAGGAGCTATAACGCTCGATGGTGTGTTGAGCGAAGCCGACTGGCAAGCAGCCAATAAAGCAGAGAATCTTCGCTTGGTTCAACCGGTGGATACCGGTTTTGCGAAACAAAAATCGGAAGTGATGCTCACGTATGACGACAAAGCACTGTACATGGCCGTAGTCTTTTACGATACTATTCCCGGAAAACGAATTGCAGAATCATTCCGCAGAGACTTTGCATTCAATAACAACGATAATCTGCTTACGGTCTTCGATACATTTCGCGATCAAACAAACGGATTTTCTTTCGGGAATTCTGCGTCAGGAGCGATCTGGGACGGTCTGGTATCGGATGGTTCGGCCATAAACCTGAACTGGGATAGTAAAGTAGAACTCAAGGTGAAGGATTATCCCGATAAATGGATTACAGAGATGCGCATCCCGTTCAAATCTATACGTTATCCGTCTAATAGTCAAATCTGGTACGCCAATTTTGGGCGCCTCGATTTGAAGTCGAACGAAAAATCGGCCTGGGCGCCTGTACCGAGACAGTTTCCGCACGCATCACTTGCATATACAGGAGTCTTGAAATTTGATGAACCCCTTCCAAAATCAAGAACTAACTTTTCTCTCATTCCTTATATTTACGGAGGTTATCATCAAAATTTTGAAGCCGGTGAAGATGCCGGGTACCTAAAAGATTTTGGCTTTGATGCCAAGATCGGGTTGGGAACATCCATGAATTTAGACCTTACCTACAATCCGGATTTTGCTCAGGTGGAAGTGGATCAGCAGGTAATGAATATAGATCGATTTGAACTGTTTTATCCCGAAAAACGGCAGTTTTTTCTCGAAAACAGCGATTTGTTTGCCAATTACGGTGAAATAAATACCACTCCATTCTTCTCGAGAAGAATAGGACTAGATGCGCCGGTACTGGGTGGAGCTCGTGTGAGCGGTAAAATAGGTCGAGATTGGCGTATCGGCTTTATGAATATGACTACGGAAAAAACAAGTGAGTTAGCAACGCGGAACTTCACAGTATTGTCGGTTCAGAAGAAAATATTATCCCGCTCCAACCTGGGATTTATGATGGTCAACAAGGAGACTTTCGGTGCAGGAACGCAACATTTATATAATCGTGTAGCTGCATTTGATGCTAATTTCGCTTCACGCGATAACATCTGGACAGGAAAAACATTTTATCACCGGTCATTCCAACCCGGAAATCCCGACAAGCAATACGCTCAGGGAGTGTCAGCAGTTTATAGCAACGGTAAAGTCAGGATAGAGTTACGGGAAACGGCTGTTGGTGCAAATTATCTGGCAGAAACTGGATTCGTTCGCCGCCGAGATTTCATCTCTTTCCGTCCCGAAATCAGTTATTTCTTTGTGCCTAATAAAAGAGTGGTTATTCACGGACCCTACGTGGAGTACGATGATTATTACACACACAAATTCGAAAAGCTGGATCATTTACTTGACCTGGGATACAGACTGGAGTTCAGAGACCGTTCGAGCATTGCCGCCGGTTTAAAAAATTATTACATAAACCTGATGCAGGATTTTGACCCTACTCACACAAGCAACAAATTCCTACCGGCTGGAAGCGAATATGATTATACCAATTTTTATGCAACGATCACGTCCAACAACCGTAAACCGTTAAATGGAATGATAACTTACACCAAAGGCGGATTCTTCAATGGCGATTACGACATGGTTGATGCAAAAATGGTATATCGTTTTCAGCCGTACGTTAATTTCACGATGAATGCCACTTATACCAATATGCGCTTACCGCAGCCTTTTGAACACAAACATTTCTGGTTGATTGGTCCCAAGCTTGATATAACGTTCTCACCGAAAGTATACCTAACAACCTTCATGCAATACAACGATCAATTGAATAATACTAACCTGAACATCCGCTTCCAATGGCGTTACAAACCGGTATCGGATTTATTCATTGTATACACCGACAATTATTTTGCAAATACCCGCGAAGTACGCAATCGGGCATTGGTGCTAAAAATGACGTATTGGTGGAATTAATTGTTTGTTAACTATTTCTGTAATCTCTGGGAGATATTCCAACGTGCTGCTTGAAGTATTTTCCGAAAAAAGATTGTGAAGTAAAATTCAGCTCATCACTTATCTGCTGAACGGTCATATCCGTTGACCGAAGAAGTGATTGAGCTTCCAGTATCACATATTTATGAATCCAATCGCTAGCTGAATTACCACTGATTTCTTTAATCAACTTCGAAAGGTATTTGGGAGTAAGTGAGAGTTTGCCGGAATAAAACTCAACGTTTCTTTGCTTTTTATAATTCAACTCCACCAAATTTAAAAATTTATTAGCCATGACTTCCCTTTTCGAACTTTTTGTATCAGACGGTATTTTGTACATCAAATGTCCGGTACTATAAAAAAAAGCAAGTGTCAGATGTTTCACGATTTTTAATCGGAAAGGGTTGTCTATCATGCGTACGGCTTCTTGAATAATATTAAAATGCGAGAGCATTAAATCCATTTCCTTAACTGTAAGGACAGTACAGGGATTATTCTGAATAAACATCGACATGTAAAAGCTATGTTCGGTGTCGATGTTGAAACCATCGAAAAAATGTTGCGACATAACAAGTGCCATACCCCTAAAATCATTGCTGATAGATTCAAATTGTAATATTTTACCCGATTGAACTGTGAGAATACACGGAGCTTGTTCGTCAAATTCCTTCAGATTAATTGCGCCTTTTAGGCGACCTTTGGTACAAATGACAGAGAATGTCACATCCAGTTTGATTGGGAAGAACAGTCTGGGAGAAACAAGCAAATCATTTATTAATATAAAATCTTCGTTTATCGTATCCACACGATCGTAATTGACCGAATCACTCCAATTAAGCAGAAAATCCATTTCTTCACCTCCTTTTTCGGCAAAGATAGTCATATTCATCGGGAGATAGTTAAAAAAACATCTTTTAGTTGAATTTATTCGATTATCAGGTCTTTTTAATGTTAAAAAGTGACCATAACTTTGTATCGAACAAAAATAGTATAATAAAATAAAACAAAGAAAGATGAAAAAGGCTAGTTTATTCATTTTGTTTGTGGTACTGTGTTTCACACATATTTCGGCCCAACAAGCTAACATAGGAACAAAAGATACGCGTGATAGTGTTGTAGTTATCAAAAAAGAAGCCGTAAAAAAAGGAATGATGTATATACCACTGCCGGTTTTTCAATTTAATACTGACAAAGGAGCCATGTTTGGTTTGATGATGTCTGTCTATAATTTCGGAGACGGACAGTATTATCCGAATACAAAAAGCAATATTGATATTCTTGCACAGTATTCCACAAAAGGTTCATTGGAAACTTCGATAAAATACGACAATAAATATATGTTTACCGACACACGGCTAATTGCCAATGCAGCGTATAAATACGATAAATGCTACCAATTTTATGGTTTTAACGGTTATAAATCTTACTTTGACAACAACGTGTCAAAAACATTTTATTATTTCGACCGCAGAAATATACTTGCGGAGGTAAATATCCTACGCGACTTTAAAGAAAATTTAAAATGGAAACTTGGTTATAGTTTCAACTACTTTGATAACCGGAATGCTGATTTAAACAACATCAACAAAGGAAAAAGCAAAAACGAACAATTTCTCGGCGAAACCCTATTCGAAAAATACCGCAAATGGGGATTGATTTCCGGTGATCAGGCTGAAGGCGGCATTGTAAGCAAAATAAACTTTGGATTAAGATACGATACGCGCGATCAGGAAGCAGCCCCTCAAATGGGGATTTTTGCCGAAGCCGATATAGAAATAGCTCCTAAATTTCTTGGGACTAAACATCCGTATTCAAAATATGAAATAAATTGGAGACAATATATACCTTTGTATAAAGAACGCTTAATTTTTGCATATAAGTTAAACTATATGGGTCTGCTTGGAGAAAATGTACCATACTACGCAATACCTCCCAATAATACGGTAAGAGGAATATTGATTAACCGTATCCAATCGCAAGACATTGTTTCATCTAACTTGGAACTACGATACTTATTTCCTAATGTGAGAATATTCAAACAAAATATCGCTTTCGGGTTAAATGCCTTTTTTGATACAGCAAAAGCCATGCGTGAATACAAAATAACTTTTAACGGTGATGAACGATATCGACAGGAATATGAGCAATATATATCAATGGGATCGAAAGAAAAGTGGCACAGTGCGGCAGGATTCGGCTTTCAAGTCTTAATCAACCGTAATTTTATCATGCGCTTTGAGTACGGAGTTCCGTTTAACAAACAAGATAACTATGGAGGAAGTTTTTACGCAACCGGAGCCTATCATTTTTAAATAAAATACATATCCATTTATTTCTAACTCATTAAAAATTAAAAGTATGAAAAATCTAAGTTTAATTATTTTAACGGTTATTATTGGGCTAACGATTTCGTGTAATACAAGCGAAAAAACGAAAGACACGAATAAAGAAACAACCGAAACAACAGCAGCAGTAAAAGAGGAACAAGTCCCGAATTCGGGTTCTTTTTTCGTAGGTAAATGGAAAATTATCCCATCAGGACTTCCGGGTGGAGACAATCCTATGATCGTTTCGCTGGAAAGAAAAGACGGAAATCTTGCCGGAACACTGAAAGGAGAAAATGCACCTGAAGTTATTGAATTTTATAGCGTAACAGAAAAAGCTGAGTCGGTGACATTAAATTTTAAAAGCGGGGAACACGATGTTAATATGACTTTGTATAAAAAAGACGACAATAACGTTACGGGGTCTATTATGGGAATGTTTAACCTTGTGGGAAGCCGGATGGATGAGTAACAAATTGAACCGGGGATAAACAAAGAAGGCGCCGTAAAAGTTGGCGCCTTCTTTGTTTATATCAATTTCCTTATCCACATACTTCACGAATGGCCTCAGCCATTATTGGAATACCTTTGTTAATAGTTTCCACATCTGTGTTACAGAATGAAACACGCATGTAATCATTTTTCACACCGTCGGGATCAAAAGTTTTCCCTGTAACGAAAACTACACCTTTCTCAATGGCTTTTCTTAAAATTACAGCCGAGTCTGTTCCTTCGGGCAGTTTAATCCATGTATAAAAGCCACCACGTGGTTTTTCGAACGAAGTATAAGCGGGTAAGTGTTTCTCCAACGCTTCAATCATAGCTAATCCGCGTTTTTTATACTCTTCACGTACATCGGCGGTATAAGTTTCAAGATATCCTCCTCTAATAAATTTATCAGCTATTACCTGCGATATGCTGGGCGAACAGGCATCGATGGATTGCTTAATCAGTTCGGCTTTCATATAAATATGTTCAGGAACAAGCATCCAGCCTAAACGTAATCCGGGCCCTAAAATCTTGGAGAACGAACCGGTAAAACAAACATCAATTCTTTCAGGATCCATAGCCTTGAGCAATTGCATTTTGGGAATATCCTCCTCGTAAAAATAAAGGTCGCTGTACACATCATCTTCTATGACGGGAATATCCTGATTGCGTAACAACTCAATCATCTGCCGCTTCACATCCATAGAGTAAATAATACCTGCCGGATTGTGAAAATTAGGTGCGTAATAAAGGAATTTAGGCTTTTGTTGAACCGTTTCCAAACGCATTTTTAATTGGCTGATGTCCATTCCATCACCGTTTAGCGGAACAGTTATCATATTGGCTTCGTAGGAACGAAAAGCCGATAAAGCTCCAATAAAACTGGGAGTTTCTACCAAAATATTATCACCGGCATCAATAAAAGCTTTGGCAAGAATATGAATAGCTTGTAGTGAACCGGTGGTAAGCATTAAACGGTTTTTCTTTACCGGTAATCCTTTTTTCTCCAGATATCCTGACAGTGACTCCAACAACGACGGTAATCCGCTTGTAGGTCCATACTGCATGGCAACTTGCTTTTCTTTGTCAGTAAGAGAGTTGTAAATTTTATCGACGGTTTCCAGAGGAAAAAGCTCATTTCCCGGCATGCCACCGGCAAATGAAATAATATCGGGCGCCGTTGCAAGGCTCATTAAATCTCTGATTTCCGATGAACGCAAGGCAGAAACACTGTGTGCAAATCTTGTCATAATTATTAGTATTTGTGTCAGAGGCCTGATATCAGATAGCTTCGCTGACAGACTGTAAAATTTTTAAAAAACTGTCTTATGTCTGTTATCTGATGTCTGACGTTTAAAGTTGATAGATGTCGCTCTGGCGAAGCAACTGCATTTCGTTCTGTTCCAACACTTCAATTGTCGAATCGATATCTGCTGTACGAATAACGGCCAAAGCCACATCCTTATTAGAAAAAGCATACATATAATCTACATTTATACTATTGTTTGCCAGAATTTTAAGCACTTCGTGCAGTGCGCCTGGCTGGTCGGGCATATTTACGCAAACCACATCGGTAAGGCGTACAGAGAAGCCGGCTTCACGAAGAAATTTCTGAGCGATATCGGGTTTTCCTACCACCATCCGCACTATACCATAATCAGCTGTTTCGGCAACGCTCAAGGCGGTAATGTTAATTTCATGTTCTTCCAATATTTGAGTTAGATCGGTGAGTCGTCCCGACCGATCTTCCAAAAAAACAGATAATTGTTTGATAATCATAGTTAAATGAGAATTTAAAGTTAAATATGTCTGTTATCGATAATCCGCTTGGCTTTTCCTTCCGAGCGTTCAATACTATGAGGTTCTACCAGCTTAATGGTAGCACCAATTCCCAACAAACTCTTTATATTGTGGTCAATACGTCGTCGCAAACCTTCAAGTTCACGTATACTATCTGACCAGAATCGTTCATTGATTTCCACCCTGATCTCCATGGTATCCAAATTGCTTTCTCTACCGATGATAAGCTGATAATGGGGCGATGTTTCTTCCATTTCGAGCAGAACAGATTCTACCTGCGATGGGAATACATTCACACCACGAATGATAAGCATGTCGTCTGAGCGGCCAAGACATTTCTCCATTCTTACGAGCGTACGTCCACAATCGCATTTATCAACAAACAATCTGGTGAGATCCCGGGTACGATAGCGTAGCAGCGGCATCGCTTCCTTAGTCACCGTTGTGAAAACGAGTTCGCCAAGTTCACCGTATGGAAGAATTTCCAGTGTTTCGGGATCGATAATTTCGGGGATAAAATGGTCTTCGAAAATATGACTTCCGTTTTGACACTCACATTCCATCGATACTCCCGGGCCGATTATTTCGCTTAACCCGTAAATATCGTAAGCTTTTATGTTCAACAGATTTTCTATCTGATTGCGCATTTCGTTTGTCCACGGCTCCGCACCGAAAATACCGATTCTCAATTTTATATCTTTCGTCGATATCCCTTCTTTTAAAATACTTTCTCCCAAATGTGCCGCATAAGACGGCGTGCAGGCAAGAACAGAAGCATTGAAGTCGGTCATGAACTGAAGCTGCTTTTTGGTGTTTCCTACGGAAATCGGAATTACTGTTGCACCCACTTTTTCGGCACCGTAGTGCAATCCAAGACCGCCTGTAAAAGGTCCGTATCCATACGCCACCTGAATAGTATCGTCTTTATGAACGCCAGCCATAGTAAGACTTCGCGCAACCACTTCCGTCCAGAGATCCAAATCACGCTGCGTATATCCCACAACCGTAGGTTTTCCAGTCGTTCCGCTCGAGGCATGAATGCGCACCACATCGGTTTGGGGCAAAGTAAAAAGCCCGAACGGGTAGTTATCGCGAAGATCGGTTTTGGTGGTAAAAGGTAAGTCCTTTAACTGATCCACGCTTTTAATATCACCGGGTTCGATACCTTTTTCCTGTAGTTTTTTACGATAAGCGGGAACGTTTTTATACACACGTTTTACCGTTTCGCTCAGGCGTTTGCTCTGCAACTCGTGCAGTTTCTGCCTGTCGGCACATTCAATTTCGGGGTTCCAAATCATTTTTGTTCGTTCAATGAGTTTGCCAATCCAAGACGGAAGGCTTTTATGTTCATATCCACCATTTCTTTTCCCTTTCGGGAGAAAAACATTTCGATGGCTTTTTCCAATTCTTCGGTTGGTATTTCTAAATAAGGCGAAGCTGCGCCCAGCATAACCACATTATACGCTTTTGCACTTCCGGCTTCCTTGGCCAGAGAATCAGCTTCGACAAAGACGTGATTAGCTGAAACGGCAATAGTATCAAGGAGTTTTTCCTCATCAGGATAATTAGTAATATTAACGTAAGGCTCCGTTGCCGTAACAATAACGCCGTCGGGCGATAAAAACGGCAGATAACGTAACGATTCCATAGGTTCAATGGAGAGAATAATGTCTGCTTTTCCTTTGGGAATAAGATCGGAAAAAATTTCTTCGGAAGAAATCCGCAGATGTGACTCAACCGCCCCACCCCGCTGGCTCATTCCGTGAACTTCGGCTTGTTTTACATTAAGCCCCAAGTTCATGGCAGCTAAATCGATAATGGATGCCATAGTCAGAATTCCCTGGCCACCCACGCCGGATATGATGATGTTTTTTTGCATAATCCTATTTCCCTTTTTGTTTCTTACTTTTCACTGCTGTTTGTACGCATTCGCGTTGCGAAATTATGACCGAAACACCATCGTATTCAAACTCTTCCTTCATGACCTTCACATTTTCCTCGAAATTCCTTTTCAGCGGAACAATTTCGCGGATATGATCTTCATCTACTCCAATACCTTTACAAATATCGTAATATTTCCCGCTTCCCGATGAATCCTGACCACCTGTCATTGCGGTGGTACCGTTATCGGAAATAATGACCGTCACAGCACTTTTATCGTTCACGGCATCCAATAATCCTGTGATTCCCGAATGCGTAAAAGTGGAATCGCCGATTACAGCAACAGCAGGATGTAAACCTGCATCGGCAGCACCTTTTGCCATCGTTATCGATGCGCCCATATCCACACAAGTGCTGATTGCATTGTAAGGCGACAATGCTCCCAGCGTGTAGCAGCCGATATCACCAAAAACGTGCCGTTGTGGATGGCTCTCCATCGCCTGAACTATCGTGTCGAAAAGATCGCGATGACTGCATCCTTGACACAACATCGGAGGACGCGGAGCAACAATGGAAGGAATAGTTTGTTCGTCGTTCGTTTTTACACCCAGTGCTTTCGCAAGCACATTCGGAGAAAGTTCTCCGGTTCGCGGTAAAGCGCCGTCTAATCGTCCACGGAATTTTGCATTTCCAAAAAAGCCCTTCAGTAATTCTTCATAAACAGGATAACCTTCTTCGGCAATTAAAACTTCCTTATATTTTTCTGTAAATCCGCGGATCTTCTCCTGTGGCAACGGATATTGAGACAATTTTAGAACCGGGATATCAAGATTATACGTCCTGACGACTTCCATCACGTAATTGTAGGCGATCCCGAAAGCAATGACAGCCCTATCACCCGTTCCGGATACTATTTTATTGAACTTGGAAAATTCTGAAAAGTTTATCAGTTGATTTTGCTTTTCAAGTAAACTTTGATAGCCTTTTCTGGCGTTGACCGGAAGTAAAATCCACTTATTTTTCTCCTGGGTTGGCGCAAGCTGATTTTGCGGTATTGCTTCTTTTCTGACAACTACGGCACGTGAGTGCGATAACCGGGTGGGAATACGAAGCAAAACCGGAAGTTTCACATCTTCCGACAGATCGAACGCGTAGCGTACAATATCGTATGTTTCCTGCTGATTAGCGGGCTCTACAACGGGAAGCATTGCAAATTTCCCATATACGCGGCTGTCTTGTTCATTTTGCGATGAGTGCATCGACGGGTCATCGGCAACCACAATCACCAATCCGCCATGAACGCCGGTAATTGCCGAATTCATAAACGCATCGGCAGCAACATTAAGTCCCACGTGCTTCATACAAACCAAAGCTCGTTTTCCGGCATACGACATGCCAAGCGCTGCTTCATAAGCGGTTTTTTCGTTAACAGACCATTTCGATCGCACACCCGATTCACGAGCCTGAGACGATTGTTGAATAAATTGTGTGATTTCGGTGGATGGTGTCCCCGGATAAGCATAAACTCCAGAAATTCCCGCATCCAACGCTGCTTGTGCAATTGCTTCCGCACCTAAAAGTAATTGTTTATTCATATTATAGACTATGGGTAGGAAAATAGTCCCTACTAAAAAAAGAAAAAAGTCAATATGTTTGAATTGACTTAATTATTATCGATTACAAAGGTATGAAAAATATCAAAACAAAAATTTGTTTCGCTTTACTTTTGGCAGTATTAGAACTAAAAAGCGACTCTTCCTGAAGCAGAAAGCACTCTCTTTTTAAGAGAATGACCGTGCTACAAACTTATAAATTCTTTTTTATCAGCTGATTTGTATAAATTCAAAATAATTTCCACCGCTTTACGTGCTTCAACTCCATCAATATCAAACCTTTCTCCTTTCTCCAACGCTCTGAGAAATCCTTGAAAATTCTTCATATGTCCCGTAAAAGGAATTGCTGCGGGATCGGAAACACCACCGCCTCCTTTAACAGAACCATAAGCACGTAAAATTTCCGTATCTTCCTCTCTCATTTCTGCAAACTGCCAAACCTGCAAACTATTATCAACTAAAACAATCGTTCCTTTTGTCCCGGTAATTTCCATACGTCTGAATTGACCGGGAAAGGAAGCTGTTGTTCCGTATATTATACCTAAGGCTTTGTTTTTGAATTTTAGAATTCCCACGGCAGTATCTTCAGTTTCAATCTGTGGATGACCAAGCTTTGATGTGAATGCGCCTAATGACGATATAGGTCCCATAACGTACTGTAGCAAATCCACCATATGAATGGCCTGATTCATTAAAGCTCCTCCACCATCAAGGCTTAGCGTACCATGCCAGTTTTCATAATATTTGTCATCGCGCCACCATGGAACATAGATTCCGGCATAAGTAATTGTTCCCAGTCGGCCTTCGTTAACGGCACTTTTAATGATTTCAGTTGTTTCATCATATCGAAAATTAAAAATACCACCCAATGAAGTTCCTGCTTCCTGATGCGCCTTGATCATTTTGTCAATACGTTCCAATGTAATTTCTATTGGCTTTTCACAAATTACATGTTTTCCGTATTTTGCTGCCTCTATAGCAGGCTCCATGTGTGCTCCGCTTGGTGTGGCAATAGTCACTATATCTATTTCATCAGATTGAAGCATCTCTATATGATTGTCATATTTTCTGCAATTGTGTTTTTTAGATAAAGTCAATGCTTTTTCATGGTTTGTTCCGCAAATACCTACTAAACGAGCGTTATTGATACTTCCGATTGCTTTAGCGTGAAAGTCGGCAATCAATCCTGCACCAATAATTCCAAAATTCCAAATTTTCATGTGTTTGTTTTTTATTTTTCTAATTCACAGTAATTGCAAATATATCAATAAACATCGTCAATTAAAACATTTTTCAAATCAATTGAGTGAAAAAGCTGACGGGACGACTTTAAAAGCCGCCCCGTCAGGTGAGTTATTTTAAGTAGTAGTTGCTTCAAAAGCAGCAACTACTCAGGATTAGTCTTGTTGGGGTTGTTCCGGCCTTGGCGGACGCGGTATCAACACCTTGCGAGACAATTTGAATTTTCCGGTCTTTGGGTCGATATCGATTAATTTTACCTGAATCTTATCGCCTTCCTTTATTCCGGCATCTTCTACTTTTTCCAAACGTTTCCAATCGATTTCAGAGATATGCAGCAAACCGTCTTTTCCGGGGAGGAATTCGCAGAATGCGCCATAAGGCATTACCGAACGAACGGTAGCTTCGTACACTTCTCCCACTTCGGGAACAGCTACAATACCTTTTATCTTGCGCATAGCTGCATCGATAGAGTCTTTGTTAGAAGCCGAAACTTCTACGCGACCTTTATTGTCGATTTCTTCGATAGTAATTACAGCTCCGGTTTCTTCCTGAATTCCCTGAATAATTTTTCCACCCGGGCCAATAACGGCGCCAATGAAGTCTTTCGGAATTTCGATAACTTCGATACGCGGTGCATGAGGTTTCAAATCGGCACGAGGTTCAGAAATGGTTTCCATCATTCTGCCCATGATGTGTCCGCGACCGGCTTTAGCCTGCGCAAGAGCCTGTTCAAGAATATCGTACGAAAGTCCGTCAACCTTAATATCCATTTGTACGGCTGTGATTCCATCTTTGGTGCCACACACCTTGAAATCCATATCTCCCAAGTGGTCTTCGTCACCCAAGATATCGGAAAGAATGGCAAAATTTTGTCCTTTATTTTCAGAAATCAGCCCCATGGCAATACCCGACACAGGTTTTACCATCTGTACTCCGGCATCCATGAGCGCCAATGTTCCGGCACAAACCGTTGCCATTGAGGATGAACCGTTGGATTCTAAAATATCGGAAACAACCCGGATAACATACGGATATCCTACAGGAATCATTCGTTTAAGCGCACGATGTGCCAGGTTTCCGTGACCGATCTCTCGACGGCCGGTAGCACGTTGAGGACGGGCCTCGCCCGTTGAGAACGGCGGGAAATTGTAATGCAACAAGAAACGCTCTGTGCTGTGGTTAAGTACGTCATCAACGATCTTTTCGTCTAATTTAGTTCCTAACGTAACTGTTGTCAGCGATTGTGTTTCGCCGCGTGTAAACACAGCAGATCCGTGTGGGCCATGAACATAATCCACTTCGCTCCAGATTGGGCGGATATCTGTGGTGGTTCTTCCGTCCAGGCGTTTCCCTTCATCAAGGATACTACGGCGCATAGCTTCTTTTTCCACATCGTGATAATATTTCGATACGAGTGCTCCTTTTTCTTCACGCTCTTCTTCGGGAACGGTTGCCAAGAACTCGTCTTTAATAGCAGCAAATGCATCGAGACGAGCATGCTTATCGGTATTCTGCGAAGAAGCCACCACGTAAGCTTTCGGATAACATATGCTCCACACTTGTTTGCGGAGTTCTTCGTCGTTTTCTTCGTGTGAGTATTCGCGTTTTTGTGTAGTTCCGCAAAGTTCCATCAGTTCGATTTGAGCCTGACAGTGTTTTTTAATTTCTTCGTGAGCAAATTTAATAGCTTCGAGCAGTTCACTCTCAGATACTTCGCTCATTTCACCTTCCACCATCATGATGTTATCCATGGTAGCACCTACTACGATATCCATATCAGCTTTTTCAAGTTGCTTGAAAGTGGGATTTACAACAAGTTGGCCATCGATGCGTGCAACACGCACTTCCGATAATGGTCCGTTAAAAGGTATATCTGAAACTGCAAGAGCTGCAGATGCGGCCAAACCTGCCAATGCATCGGGCATATCTTCACCGTCAGCCGAGAAAAGCATCACGGTTACAAAAACCTCAGCATGGTAATCATCGGGAAAAAGAGGGCGAAGGGCACGGTCGATCAAACGACTGGTGAGTATTTCATAGTCAGAAGGTTTTCCTTCTCTCTTCATAAATCCACCTGGAAATCTTCCGAAAGAGGAGAATTTTTCTTTATATTCTACTTGCAGCGGCATAAAATCTACTCCGGGAGAAGCGTCTTTTGCGGCGCAAACAGTGGCCAGAAGCATAGTATTGCCCATACGCAACTCTACTGCTCCATCGGCTTGTTTCGCCAATTTTCCCGTTTCGAGCGTAATCGTGCGTCCGTCTGACAACTCGATTCGCTTGATAATTGGATTCGTCATAAATAAATTATTGTTTTTAAATTTTGGATGTAAAATTGCGCAAAGTTAACACAAAGTTTTCGTTTTGAAGCCGATAAAACTATAAAATATTGAAAATGCGATGCTTTTCATAAGAAATAATATGCATTGCTTATATGAAACGAGTCAACGAATTCTGAAATCCAGGTATATTGGCAAGTGGTCACTGAAGCCGCCAACGTATCTCGGCCCGAGATGTGTACGATAGGGACGTTTTGTCCCAAAGGTCTTATCTTCTTCCAGCAAGAAATCGGGCTTAAAGATTTGCGCTTCTTTTCCTTTGATATAAATCGAATTATCTTCCAACAATAAATTTCCACTTACAATAAATTGATCCAGCACTTCCCATCTGCCCTGAAAGAAATAAGTACCAAAACTTCTTTCTTTCATTCTATGAAAAAACATATTGTAAAGTTCTTTATCGGAACGATGATAATTCAAACTTCTAGCTTTCAGGGTTTGAAAAAGGCTTTTATCATCGGGATGGTCATTGAAATCGCCCATGATAATTATGTTGGCGTTTTCTCTTATCGTGAACAAGCTATCCACTTTGCTTCGCAAAAGAGTAGCAGCATCCATGCGAGCAGGTTCGGTTTCACGCTGGCCGCCACTTCGGGAGGGAAAATGACAGACAAAAACGTCAAGTGTATCGTTATTAATAACTTTACCTACAGCATAAAGAATATTTCGGGTAGGTCGTGTGGTTTTATCTTGGAAAATAACCTCATACTCGTGATGTTCAAGCAGATTAAATTGATGCCGTTGATAAAGTAATGCCACATCTATCCCGCGTTCGTCAGGGGAATTGGTGACAATGTATTCATAATCCTGCGCACGTAACGGTGACCGACGGGTGAGATCAAAAATAACGCTGTCATTTTCAATTTCGCAAAGTCCAACAAGCGCCGGTGATTGCATACCGCCCACAGCGGTAATCACGCGAGTGATATTTTTGAGTTTTTCCCGGTATTTCCAGGCTTGCCAGTTCATTGCTCCACGCGGAAGAAATTCATCATCGTCTTTTAAAGGGTCATCAGTTGTGTCAAACAGATTTTCTACGTTGTAAAACACGATACGGAAATCGGTCTGTGAAATGGAAACTGACAGACAGAGCGTTAAAAAACAACTGATTAGGAAAATTTTCCTCATAAAAGCAAAGATAAAGAAATTATCTGACATACAAAGCGTTGTCAATACAACAAAAAAAGCGGGAGCTTTTAACTCCCGCGTTTATATCAATCATATTATAATTATCTCAATTATTCAACTACCTGCTCAGGAATATTTTCTAAAATTTGCACGAAATAATCCCACCATTTCTTTACTGACGATATTTTTACTTTTTCATCCGGCGAATGTACATCCGTCATATCGGGACCGATAGAAATCATGTCTAAATGAGGATATTTTTCTAAGAAAAGCCCACACTCCAAACCTGCATGAATAGCTTTCACCTTAGCATTTTTGTTGTACAGTTTTTTATATTCCGACTTAGCCAGTTTTAATATTTCTGAATTAGGATTGGGCTCCCATCCCGGATATCCTTCGTTGTTAACGATTTTTTTAGCTCCTGCCAGATCAAAAACCGTTGAAACCATATTTACAATATCATTCTTACGCGATTCTACCGAACTACGCTGGCTGGTTCCAACTTCTATCGTATGGTTCTCGAGCATTTTCACAGACGCGAGATTGGTAGATGTTTCAACCAGTCCATCGATATCAAAGCTCATACCAATAACTCCGTGTGGACAAGCATAAATAGCCTGTAATAATTTTTCAGCAACACCTTTATTAATAATTTTCGACGGCATTTGTACAGATTCGAGCAGAATTTCGAGGTTAGGATCTGTTTTTTTGTATTCGTTCTGTAAATTAGCAAGAAAGACATTCAGCTTCACGCGAATATCTTCTTTGTATTTTTCTTTTACCCCCACCACAGCATACGCTTCACGTGCAATAGCATTATGGAGGTTGCCGCCGCCGATTTCCGACAATACCATACCGTATTTTTTCCGCATAAGAGAATGAAGAAATCGGTTTAGTATCTTATTGGCATTACCCAATCCTTTTTCAATATCGCTCCCTGAATGCCCACCACGGAGACCTTTCACCTGAATTTTAAACCAGAAATATTTCTTCGGCGCATCCTTTTCTTTGTACTTAAAATAAGCTTTCGTGCCTTTTCCACCGGCGCAGCTGATATAGATTTCACCTTCTTCTTCAGTGTCTAAGTTCAACAAAATGTTTCCTGTAAAAAAATCGGGTTGTAGTGAGTTAGCACCTGTTAATCCCGTTTCTTCATCAACAGTAAAAAGCGCTTCAATCTTTCCGTGGGCAATATCTGTCGATGCAAGCACAGCCAACTGTGCAGCAACACCTATACCGTTATCAGCTCCTAGTGTTGTTCCGTTTGCTCTTACCCAGTCACCTTCGATGATGGTTTCGATGGGGTCGTTATCGAAATCGTGGGTAACATCGCTGTTTTTCTCACATACCATATCCACATGAGATTGCAAAATAACCGTTTGAGCGTTTTCCTTACCCGGCGTTGCAGGTTTAGTGATCAACACATTACCGGCTTTATCTTTCTTAGCCTCAAGGTTATGTTCTTTAGCAAAATCGAGCAGGTAAGCGATAATTTTTTCTTCTTTCTTCGATGGGCGAGGAATTTGTGTGATGTCGTGGAAATAATTCCATACGATTTTCGGTTCAAGGTCTTTAATACTCATAATATCTAATTTTTAAAATAATTGCGTAGTTTATATTAACATATAAAGTGCTTTCTTGTTTATGATTTAGCCTAAAAATAAGCGTAAAAACCGCAAAAAACGGAAAAATTTAGCATCTTTAATACGAAAAATGAATTTTAATTAGCTATTTAAACTATCTTTGCGCCACAAAATTAAGAATAAAATGATAAAAACTTTACTTTTGGGCATCGCAATACTCTTTATAGCCATTTTACTAATGGGTATAAAAGTATTTTTTTCGAAGAAAGGCGAATTTCCCAACACACATATCAGTGGAAGTAAGGCAATGAGGGACAGAGGAATAAGCTGCGCCACATCGCAGGATAGGGAAGCACTGAAACACGAGAGCCTGATTGAAAGAATGTTAAAAGAAAAAGTATAACTCACACAATTTTTTTGAGAAATGAAGAATAACACTGCCTACATTATTGGAGGAATTTTAGCCGCTGCAATCCTTATTTTATACATCTTGCATTTTACTTCCACACCGGGAAAAAATGGCGTAAAAAAGGGAGATTTGATTACGATGATGAACGATTCATCCATAACTCTTCCTGTTGCTTATGTAAATGTGGATTCGCTTTTGATGAATTATAATTTTGCAAAAGATCTGAACGAAGCTTTGATGAGAACCGAAGAGAGTTCTCGTGCAAGTCTGGTACAAAAAGAACGTCAGTTGAACGCAGCTGCTCAAGAATTTCAGCGTAAGCTTCAAAATAACGCTTTCTTAAGCCAGGAAAGAGCCGAACAGGAACAGCAACGAATCTTAAGAATGCAACAGGAATATCAGCAAATGGCTGAAAGATTGAGTCAGGAATTTGCTTTGGAACAACAAAAGCTGAATATGGAATTGTCTGACACTGTGAAAGTTCGTTTGGTAGAATACAACAAAGACAAAGGCTATCAGATTATCTACAGCAACACGGGTTCGGATAATATTCTTTTTGCTGATGAAAAGTACGATATTACAACAGAAGTTACCGAATTTCTGAACAAAAAATACGGACCCGCAACTTCTTCTTCAGCAAACGCTCCAAGTACAGCTCCGAAAACTCCGGCACCTGCTACAACCGAAAACTAGTAAAATCATCCGGTTATAAATTATATGAATAAGGTTCTTTGCAAAAAGAACCTTATTTTTTTATTTTTGCACGATGAAACACTGGCAACCCTATCTGGACAGACAAAAACCGGAGTATCTGCAAGTCAAGTATCCTACTGACTTTGCAACCGATATGGTTTTGGTTATTCCCTGTTACGACGAAAAAGAGTTATTGACTACCTTGCAAAATCTTCGCATGTGCGTGACGCCGAGGGCGAAAACTCTGGTGGCAGTGATAATCAATTCCAGTATTCAATCTAGCGAAGAAGTGGTAATGCAGAACAGAAAAACGCACGACGAAGTTTTCGAGTTTGCTGCTGAAAACAACTCGGATTCACTCCGTTTTTTTCCACTTATTTTCGAAAATCTCCCACGAAAACACGCCGGTGTTGGACTTGCCCGAAAAATTGGGATGGATCTGGCGGTAGAATTTTTCCTGAACACACAAAATCCCGAAGGGATAATTATCTCCTTGGACGCCGATTGTACTGTTTCATCTAATTTTCTGACCGATATTTTCGCTGCCTACCGGCAAACGGATAAACTTTGCTGTACCGTACAGAATTTTCATCATCGGGTGGAAAATGATGATCTGCAACTCGAACATGCCATTCGCCAATACGAACAGTATATTCGTTATTTCAGTCAAATGCTCCGTTTCATTGAATTTCCATATTATTACCACACCATTGGCTCGGCATTTTCGGTTGCGTCAGATGCTTACGTGCGTGTCGGCGGAATGGGACGACAACAGGGTGGTGAAGATTTTTATTTCCTCCAAAAAGTTTTTGCATTGGGAAAAACCAAACGGCTTGATGATGTTTTCGTTTACCCAATGGCACGCTATTCCGATAGAATTCCGTTCGGCACAGGACCTGCGCTGCAAAAAATTATTGACGAACCCGACGGGTTAATGAAAACTTACAGTTTTGAGTCTTTTCTGGCGTTGAAAGAATTTTTTGATCTACGAAAATCATTTTTTAAGCAGAACATTAAGTTTATCAAGCAAAAGATTTCAATATTGCATCCGGCGATAGTAAAATTTTCAGAAGCAACAGATGTGCTATCTGAGATCGAAGACTGCAACCGGAACAGCGCAACAGTAACAGCTTTCGAAAAACGTTTTTTTCATCATTTCAATGCCTTCAAAATCATTAAATACCTGAATTTTGCACACCCAACTTACTTTTCCCTTGAAAAAATATCTTCTAATTTCGACGTATCTTAAATTCACTTGGAAAACATTTTGCTTTTTTGTAATTTTGCAGGCAAATTGTAAGGTAATTCTTTCACTGTTCTAATTTCTTAATTAATATGTGGACTTTTAATGTTTTGGAAATATTGAGCGTTTTCATCGTTTTATTCTCAATTATCGATGTGACAGGCGCAGTTCCTATTTTCCTGCAATTGAAAAGTCAGAACAGGACCATTCATCCCGAAAAAGCAGCCATTTATTCTTTCATAGTACTCACCGTATTTCTCTTTGTGGGTGAGTGGATATTGAAACTATTTCAAGTGGATATTTCGGCATTTGCCGTTGCCGGAGCAGTCGTGCTGCTTATTCTTTCCGTTGAAATGATCTTTGGTGTTGAAATTTTTAAAAACGATAATTCTGCTACCGGAAATTCATCAACCCTTTTCCCTGTAGTTTTTCCGCTAATTGCCGGTCCCGGCAGTTTCACAACGCTACTCTCCATGCGAGCAGAATATCAGGTACTTAATATAATAGTTGCCGTAATACTCAATATGTTAATTGTGTATTTAGTATTGAGATATTTAAGTTTTGTAAAAAAAATATTAGGTGAAAGCGGTGCATATATTTTGCGGAAGTTTTTCGGTGTTATTTTAATGGCAATATCCGTAAAACTGCTCACTTCAAATATGAGCGCGCTTATCTTATCTGTTCAGCCTTAATCAGAATGATCGGATTACATTTAAGCATTATTTAACGTCAAAATTCCAAGCGAATTAACAAAAAAATCCTATATTTGTACTCGAATATTCAAAACAAGAATATTTTTTTATATTAGGTTATTTTACAATCATTTAGAACTAAATTTTTCAATATAAAAAATCAAAACAACATGAGAATTGTAAGTATTTTAGGACGTGAAGTGTTGGATTCAAGAGGCAATCCCACGGTAGAAGTCGATGTGTTAACGGAATCCGGTGCATTTGGACGTGCAGCTGTTCCATCGGGAGCATCAACCGGTGAAAACGAAGCATTGGAGCTTCGCGACGGCGACAAAAAAAGATACCTTGGTAAAGGTGTTTTAAAAGCAGTTGCAAATATTAACGATGTTATTGCTCCTGCATTGTTGGGAATGAATGTTTTGGAACAAATTCAGATCGATGGTAAATTACTTGAACTCGACGGAACAAAAACCAAATCCAATCTTGGTGCTAACGCACTTCTTGGCGTTTCACTCGCTGTAGCTAAAGCTGCTGCCAACTATTTAGGTTTGCCTTTGTATCGCTACATTGGCGGAACAAATACTTACGTGTTGCCTGTTCCGATGATGAACATCATCAACGGCGGCTCTCACTCCGATGCTCCTATTGCTTTCCAGGAATTTATGATCCGCCCGGTTGGCGCAAATTCTTTCCGCGAAGGACTTCGCATGGGTGCTGAAGTTTTCCACGCTCTTAAAAAAGTTCTTCACGATAAAGGCCTCAGCACTGCTGTTGGAGATGAAGGCGGTTTTGCTCCTAATCTTGCCGGTGGAACCGAAGAAGCCTTGGAGTCTATCCTTACTGCAATTAAAAACGCCGGATATGAGCCGGGTAAAGACGTAAAAATCGCTCTCGACTGTGCGGCATCAGAATTTTATGTTGACGGAGTTTACGATTACTCAAAATTTGAAGGCCCTAACGGTAAAAAACGCACATCTGCCGAACAAGCTGAATACCTGAATGAACTTATCACTAACTATCCTATCGACTCTATCGAAGACGGAATGCACGAAGCAGACTGGGACGGATGGAAGCTTCTGACTGATAAAATTGGTGACCAATGCCAGTTGGTGGGTGATGACTTGTTTGTGACAAATGTTGATTTCTTGAAAAAGGGAATCGAACTGGGTTGCGCTAACTCTATTCTTATCAAGGTAAACCAAATCGGAACATTGACCGAAACGCTCAATGCTATCGAAATGGCTCACCGTAACGGTTATACAAGCGTAACATCGCACCGATCGGGCGAAACCGAAGATGCTACTATCGCTGATATTTCTGTTGCTACTAACGCCGGACAGATCAAAACCGGTTCGTTAAGCCGCTCAGACCGTATGGCAAAATACAACCAATTGCTTCGTATCGAAGAAGAATTGGGCGACAGAGCCGTTTACGGATATAAAAAAATCAAATAAGAGAAAACCATTTACATAGATGAAAAGGTGAGTTCCTTGTGGGCTCACCTTTTCTGTTTTACAAAAGGCAACTTTTATTAATCAGCTTTAACGCTGGCACTCTCGAACAAAAAACGCGCACAAACTCTTATTAACAATAGTATTTACTACAAAACCCTTAATTATGAAGTTTATCCAAAAACTCTATCTCGGTGTTTTTCTTTTTGCATTTTTGCTTTCCTCCTGCAGCAAAGATGAAGTCTACGAAACAATAAACGAACCCAAAACCATAACGGATGCCGCCTATGGAGCTGATCCCACACAAAAAGCCGACATCTTTCTTCCGTCAGGCAGAAATCAAGGCTCCACACGAGTCTTGCTTATCATACACGGCGGCGGATGGTTTGGAGGGAACAAAACGGATATGGCACAATTCGTCAGTAAATTTCAGTCTCATTTGAAAGATTATGCTATTGTAAACATGAACTATCGGTTGGTAACTTTTAGCCCTGTTAGATATATGCTTCCCACCCAAACCGATGACATTCGATCCGTGATGGATTATGTAACAAAAAACTCATCCGATTTAGGAGTGAAACCGGAGTTTGTAGTTCTTGGTCTAAGCGCAGGCGGGCATTTGGCTATGCTTTATTCTTACAAATACGATACAAACAGTCGTGTAAAAGCCGTTGTCAACATCGTTGGCCCCTGTGATTTAAGTGATAGTTATTATACTAACAATACCATTTACAGCATTGGAATGGGATACATTACAAATCCAGAAAACCTGCCTTCCGAAATGTCTCAAAGCACTTTTGGCAGTCCAGCACAGTGGATTACACAAAGCGCACCACCAACTATTTCGTTTTATGGAACAAACGACGTATATATTCCTGAAAGTCAACACACCACTTTAGAACAAAAACTAAATCAGGCCAAGGTGTATAATGAAAAGCATATTTATGCCGGCGGACACGATGTGGGCTTCAAACAAAGTGATGATATTGTCTCCAAAACAGTGAATTTTCTATCAACTCATGTAAGATAAAGTGGCGAAATTTTAAAAATAGTCGTATATTTGACACAAACAAAACTAAAACATACTAATGAAACGGAATATCATATACATATTTTTTGGAATTATAACTGTGAGTCTTATCACGGTAATGAGTTTATCGAACAACGATACAGAAAAAGTAGAACAACAACGTCCGCAAGTTCTTTCGATGACGGCATCTGTGGATATTCCCGATGAAATGACGTTTGCCGGCGAAAAAATCGTGTTTGACCGGTATGATCTCCGCGAGCGGATGGATCGGGAACTGAATAGTTTTACCTATTTCCACTCCACCACCCTATTACTTTTCAAACGTGCAAACCGTATTTTTCCTATAATAGAACCGATCCTGAAACAACAAGGTGTCCCCGACGATATCAAGTATATAGCAGTTATTGAAAGCAGCCTCGACCACAGAGCTACTTCTCCTGCCCGTGCCGTAGGATTGTGGCAATTTATGTCGGGAACAGCTCCTGGGTTTGGGCTGGAAGTTTCATCGGAGGTGGATGAGCGTTATCATATCGAAAAATCGACTGTTGCCGCTTGTCGTTACCTAAAAGATGCTTATCGAAAATACGGATCGTGGAGTGCAGCCGCGTTATCGTACAACGGCGGACAAGGAAGGATCACCAACGAATTGAGTAACCAGCAAACCAATAAAGCCCTCGATTTATGGCTCGTTGAAGAAACCACCCGTTACTACTTCCGAATGCTGGCAATCAAAACCGTATTCGAAAATCCGTCACAATACGGATTTGTTTTACGTGGCGATCAACTTTTTAAGCCGATGGAGTTCAAGGAAGTCAGAGTTTCTTCGTCCATCCCCAATTTGGTATCTTTTGCCAAAGATAACGGGATTACTTATGCACAACTAAAAGATTTCAATTCGTGGCTTCGCGATACCAAACTCACTAATCGATCGGGCAAAACATATACTATACTTATTCCCACCAAAGAAAGCCTGTATTACAGAAAAGGAGAAAAAGTAAAAGTTCACAACTCAACATGGGTGACTCCATGACCGGACTTATGAATAACTTGGAGAAGAACGTGATTTTTCGTATCTTTGCAAGATTTATCTCGACAAGAAATGACTCCTGATACAGAACGTATTGAAGTGTACGGCGCTCGCGTACACAATCTCAAAAATATAGACGTAACCATTCCGCGCGATTCGCTCACGGTAATTACCGGACTGAGCGGAAGCGGAAAATCGTCACTTGCTTTCGACACTGTTTTCGCCGAAGGGCAAAGGCGCTATATCGAAACATTTTCTGCTTACGCCCGCGGTTTTTTAAGCAAAATGGAACGTCCCGATGTGGATAAGATTACCGGATTAAGTCCTGTTATTTCCATCGAACAGAAAACCACAAACAAAAATCCACGTTCAACCGTGGGGACAACCACCGAAATTTACGATTTTCTACGACTGCTCTATGCCCGCGCCGGAGAAGCTTTTTCGTATATCACGGGCGAAAAAATGGTAAAATATACCGAAGAGCAAATCCTGGAACTGATTTTAACCCGATATATAGGTAAAAAGATTTACATACTTGCTCCGGTTGTCCGAAACCGGAAAGGACATTATAAAGAACTGTTCGAACAAATACGGAAAAAAGGATTTTTAAGCGTTCGCGTGGACGGCGAAATACGTGAAATTCTTCCCGGCATGAAAGTGGACAGGTACAAAAACCACAGTATCGAAGTGCTGGTGGATAAACTTATCGTATCCAACAAGTTTGAAGACAAACTGAAGTCAAGTGTCCGAACAGCTATGAAGCAAGGTTCGGGACTGATACTCATTCAAGATGTCGACTCAGATGAGGTCCGCCATTACAGCCGCGAGTTGATGTGTCCAACCACCGGATTATCGTACAACGAGCCCGCTCCGCATAACTTTTCATTCAACTCGCCGTTAGGCGCTTGCCCAAAATGCAAAGGAATCGGCACCGTAGATTCTATTGATACGGAAAAAATCATTCCCGATCCTTCTATCAGTATCGCAAAAGGCGGTATTGTGCCGTTGGGAAAAGAAAAAAGCAACTTGTTTTTTTGGCAAATTGCGGCTATTTGCGAAAAATACGGAGTTACGTTGCAAACACCCATCAAAGATATTCCACAGGATGCTATCGATGAAATTATTTACGGTACTGATGAACGGTTGAAAATTAAAAACGAATCGTTGGGCAACTCCAACTACATGGTTAGTTACGAAGGAATTGCCAAGTACATCGATATGCAGCAGGACGATGATGCATCGGCCACGGCGCAAAAATGGGCGGGACAGTTCATTTCCACTTCTGTTTGCCCCGAGTGTAACGGACAGCGACTCAATAAAGAGGCACTACACTTTAAAATAAACGATAAAAACATTGCAGAGCTGACACAAATGGATATCCAGCAACTCTACGACTGGATTGTCGATGCCGATGAGCATGTTTCGGAAAAACAACGTTTGATTGCTGAAGAGATCAAAAAAGAAATTCTTTCCCGATTGCGCTTTCTCATTGATGTAGGGTTGGGATATCTCTCTCTTTCTCGCGCATCAGCATCATTATCGGGTGGCGAAAGCCAGCGCATAAGGCTTGCTACGCAAATAGGTTCGCAACTGGTGAATGTATTGTATATCCTGGACGAACCCAGCATCGGATTGCACCAACGGGATAATCATCGATTGATAGATTCATTAAAAAAACTGCGTGATTCAGGCAACTCTGTGGTAGTGGTAGAGCACGACAAAGATATGATGCTCGCTTCAGATTACGTGGTAGATATGGGACCGTTTGCTGGACAAAAAGGCGGTGAGGTAGTTTTTGAAGGTACTCCCGATGAGATGCTGAAAAAGAATACGCTTACTTCCAATTACCTGAACGGAAAGATCGAAATTAAAATCCCTGAAAAGCGTCGTAAAGGAAACGGCAAAACGTTGGTTGTTGAAGGGGCCACGGGCAACAACCTAAAAAGCGTTACTGTTGAATTTCCACTGGGAACATTTATTTGCGTAACAGGTGTATCGGGAAGCGGGAAATCCACGCTTATCAACGAAACGTTACAACCGATTCTCAGTCAGAAATTCTACCGCTCTCTCAAAGATCCGATGCCGTACAAAGATATTCACGGAATAAAAAATGTGGATAAGGTGGTGAGTGTTGATCAATCGCCTATCGGTCGTACACCTCGCTCCAATCCGGCAACTTACACGGGTGTTTTCAGCGATATCCGTACGTTGTTTTCCGGTATGCCCGAAGCAAAAATCCGTGGATACAAACCCGGACGATTTTCGTTTAACGTAAAAGGAGGACGTTGCGAAACCTGCGGCGGAAACGGAAACAAAACACTGGAAATGAACTTCCTGCCGGATGTGATGGTTCCATGCGAAGAATGTCACGGAAAAAGATATAACCGCGAAACGCTGGAAGTGCGTTTCAAAGGAAAATCCATTGCCGACGTACTGAATATGTCTATTAACGAAGCAGTGGATTTCTTCGAAAATGTACCTAACATTTTGCATAAGATAAAAGTGTTGCAGGAAGTCGGCCTCGGATACATAAAACTGGGACAATCGTCCACCACGTTATCGGGTGGCGAAAGCCAGCGAGTGAAACTCGCAACCGAGCTCGCCCGAACAGATACCGGAAACACACTCTACGTGCTGGATGAACCAACAACCGGTTTGCATTTCGAAGATATCAGAATCCTGTTGGGTGTTCTAAACAAACTGGTGGACAAAGGAAACACCGTGATTGTCATCGAACATAATCTCGATATTATTAAATGCGCCGATTATATCATTGATCTGGGTCCGGAAGGCGGTGAAAAAGGTGGAAATATTTTGGCAGCAGGTACACCTGAAGAAATCATTAAGAAAGAGAACAGCTACACAGCGAAGTATTTGAAGAAGGAAATGTAGAAATTATAATGAATTATATCTGAACGAGCTACGCAGATTATAATTATTTCTTCAACTTACACTTCATTCCAAAAAATCATTTATCTTTGTTTCGTAAAAACTTTGGAAAAGAAATCAGTTTTCGAACAAAAAGGCCCATTGCTAGTGTTTCATCTCTTGTAAGAATAGAGAGTTTGAATTAATTAGAGCTAAAATAAAACACAAACAAAAAGTTAAAAATCAGCCTTTCCTGAACTTTTCAACACCCTCCTTGTTATAGTTTTTAGAGTATAATTACGGGGTGTTATAAAGAACAGGTTTAAATAAGCTCAAGAAATAAATAATAATATGTCAAAAATCACATTTAAAGGCAATCCGGTAAATACCGGAGGGAACTTACCCGGTGTAAGTTCAGAAGCTCCTGATTTCTCGTTAGTTAAAACAGACCTTTCGGAATTAAAATTATCCGATCTAAAAGGTAAAAACGTAGTTTTAAACATTTTCCCAAGCCTCGATACCGGTGTTTGTGCTGCATCAGTTCGTAGATTCAACAAAGAGGCCGGATCTTTAAACAATACAACCGTTCTCTGCATTTCTGCAGACTTACCGTTTGCATCAAGTCGCTTTTGCGGCGCCGAAGGATTGGAGAACGTGGTTACACTTTCCACCTTTCGCGATAGCTCTTTCGCCGACAAGTACGGAGTACTCATGACCGATGGTCCGCTCAAAGGATTATTGGCACGTGCCGTAGTGGTAGTAAATCCGGAAGGGAAAGTTGTATATAACGAGCTGGTTCCTGAGATTGCACAGGAGCCGGATTATGAATCTGCAATCAACTCGATAGTGTAGTTTGTTTCATGAAGATTGTGTTAACAAGAAAAGTCTACGAAGTGATTCGTGGGCTTTTCGCTTTTTAGTGAGTGTTAAAAACAAATAAACCCTTAAAACTGTTATAAATTTTAGTCTAATCTAAAAAAACGAAAAGATGAAACAGATAATCGGTATTATTCTCATCGTTGGTGCACTTATTCTTGGTTACCTGGGCATTACAAATTTACAAAAAAGCACAAGTTCAGTTGAAATACTCGGAGTTGAGATCAGCGCTCAAGATAACAAGGGCAAGGAAATTGCCTACATCGAAATCGGTGCCGCAGTTATAGCTCTTATCGGAGGAATATATTTACTCGGTCAAAAGAAAAATTAAGATCGCGCGAAATAGTGTGATTTTTCTTTCTGTTTCTTTTCTGATAAAACAGAGAAGGATTCATTTTATTGATTTTATAAAACCCATAAAGCTTTAAATCTAAGTTTCTTTTTATTACTTTTGTGATAAATTTAACGGTTCAATTTCTGTTTTTCATCGGGCAAATCGATGAGAAATTCTGTATATGGCAAAAACTACAAAACGAAAAAGAAGAAAAACGACGGCTCCTACCACGAAAAAGCGGAGAACAGGTTTTAGCATTATTAAATTTTTGAAAAATGAAAGAGTTCACTTCATTTTTGGTGTTCTTGTTGCTTTTTTGGGAATATTCACGTTGCTGGCTATCATCTCATTCTTTTTCACCGGTGCTGCAGACCAAAGTAAGGTCATTAATAAAACTTTTTGGGAATTAACTCAAGATGCACAGCTCCAGGTAGACAATTGGACAAGTACCGGTGGGGCATTTTTATCCGAAACTCTTGTAAACAGGTGGTTTGGAATATTTTCGATGCTGATACCGCTCTTCATTATTTTTTTGGGACTACGAATGATGAGAGTCTCCGATTTTAGTTTTATAAAAGCATTGCTTATTACTGCTTTCGGATTAGTATGTGGATCTATCACAAGCGCCTTCATTTTCGGGAGGCTGTTCCCGAAAAGTCATGTTAATTGGGGAGGTGCACACGGAAGCCAGATCGAGCGTATTTTAGAAAGCAGCATTGGAGTACCTGGGATGATTCTGCTCGTACTTCTGTTTATACTCATTATAGTGGTAATCTTCCGGCGGAGTTCCATGCACAAAATTCAGGAAACACTTATAAACAGTAAATCCACTTTCAATATAAATAAAGAGACTGAAACTCCTATAAAGTTTGAACTGGAAAAAACGAATGAGCCTGAAGAAGAACCTAAGCCTGGAATTTGGAAAAAACTTTTCGCTTTCAGAAAAAAAAGCGAACCCGAAATAGAGATCGAAACTGAAGTTGCTCCACAGGCCAAAGAACTAAAATCGGTTGGGACGCCTGCTTCCATTACACCTGCGGCGCTACAGTCTGTCAAGAAAGAAAATCATGCAACCGATGATTTTGAAGTTTTTGTTCCCAAAGACGAAGTGCAAATCCAAAAAAACAAACCCGAAGAAAAAATATCTTCTGCTCCTGTAACCGATACCAACGAAGAATCGGAAATGGATGTAGAAATTCTGGAAGACTACGATCCGAAAAAGGATTTGTCTTCGTTTGCATTCCCCACGATGGAGTTGCTCAAGGTTTACAATACGAGCAATAAAGAGGTGGACATGCAGGAGCAAAACGAAAATAAAGACAAAATTATTCGTACGCTTCGCAACTACGGGATTGAAATTACATCGATAAAAGCTACTGTTGGCCCAACCATTACGTTATACGAAATTGTGCCGCAGGCAGGGGTTAGAATTTCGCGAATCAGAAATCTGGAAGACGATATTGCTCTAAGCCTTTCGGCTTTGGGGATACGTATTATTGCCCCGATGCCAGGTAAAGGGACAATTGGTATTGAAGTTCCGAATAAAGACCCACAGATTGTGTCCATGCAATCGGTTATTGCTTCGGTCAGGTTTCAGGAATGTACGTATGATTTGCCGGTTGCACTCGGAAAAACCATCACAAACGAAGTTTTCATTTTCGACCTTGCCAAGATGCCGCACTTGTTGGTTGCCGGAGCCACCGGACAAGGAAAGTCGGTGGGTTTGAATGCGATTATAACATCGTTGCTCTACAAAAAACATCCATCGGAAATGAAAATGGTGCTTATCGACCCAAAAATGGTGGAATTTAATATCTACTCCACTATCGAAAAGCATTACCTGGCCAAACTTCCCGATGAAGAAAAGGCCATTATTACCGATGTTACCAAAGTAACGCAGACGCTCAACTCCCTGACCAAAGAAATGGACGACCGATACGAGCTGCTTATGCGTGCTAAAGTGAGAGCGATAAAAGAATACAACGAAAAGTTTATTAAACGAAGACTAAATCCCAAAAACGGACATAGATATCTGCCCTATATTGTTGTGGTTATCGACGAGTTTGGTGATTTAATAATGACTGCCGGAAAGGAAATCGAAATGCCCATCGCACGCATCGCACAAAAAGCCCGTGCCGTAGGTATGCACATGGTTATCGCTACACAACGTCCAACCACCAACATCATTACCGGAACTATAAAGGCAAACTTCCCTGCCAGAATGGCTTTCCGCGTTACATCGCAAATCGACTCGAGAACCATACTCGATGCCACAGGCGCTAACCAGCTGATTGGCCGGGGCGACATGCTCTTCTCACAAGGAAGCAGTCTCATTCGTATTCAATGTGCATTTGTAGACACCCCTGAAATTGAAGAAATCTCTCAGTATATCGGTAAACAACGGGGATATGAATCAGCATTTGCACTACCTGAGGTAGTTTCTGTAGATAGCGACGACAGACCCGGAGCAGTAGATTTGAACGAACGCGATGCTCTTTTCGATGAAGCCGCCCGCCTTATCGTTATCCACCAGCAAGGGTCAACTTCACTCATTCAACGTAAATTTTCTATCGGATACAATAGAGCCGGCAGGCTAATGGATCAGTTGGAAACTGCCGGTGTAGTAGGTCCGGCACAAGGAAGCAAACCACGCGATGTTTATATTTCGGATGAGTATTCACTTGAAAAACTACTGGATTCTCTGAGATGAAAATGACAGAAGACGGATGACGGATGACAGAAGAAGAATGACGCGAAAATAAGCGTAGAACACAAAACGTGTTGCTGTGAGTTTCACCTATCAAACATTAAACTTTAAACTAATTTCTTCGTCTATCCTTTAACAAACCCATTAAAAGGACAACATTATGAAAAAATATATATTCACTTTTGCCGCTTTATTATTTGCAGCATTTTCATTTGCTCAAAGTTCTGTAAGTGCTAAAAATATTTTAGACAAAGCTTACAGCGCATACGAAAATTCTAAAGGTATCAAAATGTCATTCAATGTTGCCTCCACCGATGAAAACGGATCAGCCTATCAGGATCAGAAGGGAATAGCATTGGTAAAAGGGAATAAGTTCAAAATCGAAATGCCGACTATCAACACATGGTTCGACGGAAAAACCCAATGGGTATTGATGAAAGACTTAAACGAAGTAAACATCAGCAATCCGTCAAGTGAAGAAATTGCATCAATCAGCCCTCTGGCATTGTTGAGCATGTACAAAACCGGATACACACTTAAAAACCCTGTAACCAAAACCGTAAACGGAAAAAGCGCATCCGTAATCGATATGACCCCGACAGGCAGTAAAAGTGATTTCAAAAACATATCGGTTGTCATTGATAAAAAGACCAACACAGTATTGCAGGTGAACCTTACAATGAAAAACGGAATGAAAAATAAAATTGACATCAGCGACTACAATGCCAATTACAATTTCGCAGACGCCGATTTTGTCTTCGATAAAAGCAAGTATCCCAAAGTTGAGATTATTGATTTAAGATGAAATAAAAATATTGAATCCGCCTGACCGATTACCGGTCAGGCGGAATAATTTTATAAACCACCCACATCCCGCATCCAACACCCATCATCCAACATCCGGCATCCGGCATCCATCATATTTTCCATTTACCTCAAATAGAAATTTACTATATCGGTTTCACATCTAGAAGAATAATTGTACCTTTGGGATAATTATTCACATTACAACCTTCTCTATAACAAAGAGAAGGTTTTTTAAACATATTATTGTTATGAGAAATAAAGTAAGATGCCTGATCATTGGATCCGGACCTGCAGGATATACTGCGGCCATTTACGCTTCACGTGCCAATCTCGAACCGGTTTTATTTGAAGGTTTACAGCCCGGCGGCCAGCTAACCACAACTACTGAAGTTGAAAATTTCCCCGGCTATCCCGAAGGAATTACCGGCCCGGAAATGATGGAAGACCTGAAAAAACAAGCTGAACGTTACGGAACCGAAATTCATCCCGGAAGAGCAACGGCTGTGGATTTTTCTGTACGCCCGTTAAAAGTAACCATAGACAATGAACAAGTCATCGAAGCTGATACGGTAATTATTTCCACCGGAGCAACGGCTAAATATTTGGGACTTCCCGATGAAACTAAATACGCCGGACAAGGAGTTTCAGCCTGTGCAACCTGTGACGGATTTTTCTATCGCAAAAAAACGGTTGCCGTTGTAGGTGGTGGAGACACTGCTTGCGAAGAAGCTACTTATTTATCGGGATTGGCCAGTAAAGTATACATGATAGTTCGTAAAGATTACTTGCGAGCATCACAGATAATGCAAGAGCGTGTGATGAACAATCCTAAAATTGAAATTCTTTTCGAACACAATGCCGTAGGTTTGTTCGGTGAAAACGGCGTAGAAGGTGTGCATCTCGTAAAACGTATGGGTGAACCGGATGAAGAGAAAATTGATCTCGCCATCGATGGGTTTTTCCTGGCTATCGGGCATACCCCAAACACCGAAATTTTCAAAGACTTTCTGGAACTTGATGAAGTTGGGTACATTCAAATACAAAACCCAACCTCGAAAACCAATATCGAAGGTGTTTTCGCCGCAGGCGACGTCGCTGACTCACACTACCGCCAAGCCATCACTGCCGCCGGAATGGGCTGTCGTGCTGCCATGGATGCCGAGAGGTATTTATCGGAAAAAGGATTGTGATTCTTTAAAAAAAATCATTTCAAATTAAGCGAGAATTGTTGAACAACATTTTCGCTTTTTATTTTTTCTTCAAATATACGGCTGATATAATAATATATTTTAAAAAATCATAAAAAAGCGATTAGCCAAGAGCTTTTTATGTTAAAACCTTATGAATTATTAGCAGAATGATATATCTTTGTGCCAAAACGCTACGGCACAGTTCAGCATTGACACATAGCCGAAGTGAGATATTTTTAATTAACTTGAAATCACTAAATTAAAAACAAGAGAATGAAAAGAAAAAATCTTTCTGTGAAGGGTATCTTTACGTTGTTATTCAGCGTATTTGCCTTATCTATTTCTGCTCAAAATTTAAATGTACGTGGTACAGTCACTGATTCAAACAACGAGCCAATAATTGGTGCAACAGTTGTTGTTCAGGGTGATGTTACTCGTGGGACTGTAACCGATTTTGACGGAAATTATGAACTGAACAATGTACCATCTAATGGTAACTTGGTAATCAGTTATGTTGGATTAACCACTCAAACTATTGCCGTAAATGGTAGAACGACCATCAATGTCGTTTTAGCAGAAGATACGGAATTATTGGATGAATTGGTTGTAACAGCCCTAGGGATGAAACGTTCCCAGAAGGCCTTGGGCTATGCTATGAAAGAACTAAAAGGCGATGAATTGATCTCAAACATAATTAACCCGGTTGCTGCACTACAAGGGAAAGTCGCAGGGGTTGAAATTGCCCAGTCTGACGGTGGTATGTTTGGCTCTACGAAAATATTGATTCGTGGAGCATCCACTTTAGGTAAGAACAACCAGCCTATCTATGTTGTTGACGGCGTTATTCTTGACAACGCAATATCCAATTCAGGTGATGCAGACTGGAACCAAGCAGCCAACGACTACGGAAACGAATTGAAAAACCTCAACCCCGAAGATTTTGCGACCGTATCAGTATTGAAAGGTGCTGCCGCAACTGCGTTGTATGGTTCAAGAGGATTGAACGGAGCGGTAGTTATTACCACAAAAAGTGGGCAGGGACGTCAAGGTTTAGGAATACAAGTATCACAAACTTTCGGTACTGATTATGTTTACAAACAACCTAGAATGCAAAATGTTTACGGTGACGGAGCAATGGCAGGGTATGTAGATTACGGAACCCAAAAACCGGATGGGACTTATTATCAGTTTGACAACCAACGCCAATTTATGCTCAATGCCGATGGAAAACACACCCTGATGGGTGATTGGTCTGGGCTAGGTTATGGCCCTAAATATGACGGATCTGAAATTGAATTTTACGATAAATCATATCGTCCTTATTTACCTGTTGAAAACAACTTTAAAGACGCTTATAATTTAGGTTTTAATTCCAATACTAATGTGGCTATCAGCGGAGGGAACGATAAAACTACATTTTACTCATCTTTAGGTTTCTTACATAATCAGGGAACATTACCTAATAACGATTTTAAAAGATTAACGCTTCTAACGAAAGCTTCGCATAATATCACTGACAGAGTTAGCTTAGAGGCAACACTTTCGTTTGCTAATTCTACGCCACGAAATGCCCAACCCAATATTGGAGAATATTTTATTGATGGCACCTGGTCCCGTTCTTACGATTCAAAATTCTTGAAAGATAAGTACAAAGGGGAACACGGAGGATTGGCAAGCACATCATACGGAGATATTTATGGCTCAGTCCCGGGAAGAGGACTTTGGTGGAGTATATACGAAAATGATTACAGACGAAAAGAAACTTCAGTACGTCCTGGCCTTATTCTTAAAATAAAACTGACCGATTGGCTCGATTTCACGAATGAAGGTAATTTTAACTACTATTATATCCGCGACGAAAGTAAGGAATTAGGGAGTGGATATGCAAACGAAGGAGGTTATTATTCAACATCACAATATACGAAAGAACAAACTAATTTTTATAGCACTCTTAATGCACTTAAAAATTTTGGAGATTGGACAATCGGAGGATTTTTACGTGGAGAATATTACAACAATACGGAACAGTATAGCCGACTTTGGACAAATGGAGGCTTAGTAGTTCCCGGACAGTTTTTCATCGGTAACTCAAAAGATAACGTAGGGTACGACGGATACATCAGTGGCCAAAAAAGAATGTATTCAATTGCTTCACAATTTAGTGCAAGTTGGGCCGATCAGGTATTTGTGGATATTACAGGACGTAACGACTGGTCTTCTTCACTGGTGTATTCAGATGGACACGGTACATTCTCCTATTTCTATCCTTCTATATCGGGTTCCTGGTTGGTACATAACACATTAAACCTACCAGATTGGATTTCATTTATGAAAATTCGTGGTTCATGGGCGCAAGTAGGTAACGATACCAGTCCGTATATTATTAACACAGCCTATTCAATGGCAACCTCCACGACTAACAACGGTAAAACATATTCGTTGGAACTGCCTTCAACAGTATATGATGCGAACCTGAAACCGGAGCGTAAAAATGCATGGGAAGTCGGGTTAGACTGGCGTTTCTTTAACAACAGGATCAATTTGGATATGGCTTATTACAAAGAAAACACTTACAATCAGATTATGTCGATAGCCGTACCTTATGTGTCAGGTATCAGTAATCAATATGTAAATGCAGGTAATATCCAAAACAAAGGTGTTGAAATCGCACTTAACACAGTTCCCTACACAAGTAAAGATTTAGAATGGACACTTGATTTTACTTATACGAAAAACGATAATAAAATCATTTCGTTGCACGAAAACGTAGCAGATTATATCAGATTAGATGGAGATGTTGCCTATGGTAATTACCGTATTGGTTCAGTTGCAAAAGTAGGTGAATCTTATGGTATCTTAATGTCGGACTCTAAAAAAGCTATAGATGAGAAAACAGGATTACCTATTTTAAACTGGTCTGACAGCAGACGTTTTGCATATTACAAACGAAGCGGGAAAGCAGAAATTATAGGCTCCATGGTGCCCGATTTTATGGGATCTGTATCAACCGGTCTTCGTTACAAAAACTGGAATCTACGTGCTTCAATGGATATGCGTTTTGGAGGTTACGTAGCATCTTACGGCTCCCGTTACGGAACAGCATACGGTTATACTGAAGCTTCACTGAAGTATTCGGCTCCTGAATACGGTGGAGTTACATGGACTTCTCAGTTTGACAACATTACTTATAACGACGGACTTATCCCGGAAGGTGTTCTAGCTGGTGGAACCAACATAACACAACCCGACGGATCAAAATACACAGTAGCAGAAGGAGGCGAAACCTATCAGTCTTTGTTTGAAAAAGGCAAAATTGAACCCACTCACGCTTCTCCGTGGCACTACTTCACCAACAGCTGGGGACAAGGTGTAGTAAACGACTCCTGGGTATCTAAACTCAACTATATCGCTTTACGTGAAGTAACATTGAGCTATAGGTTGCCGCAGGCAATAGCACAGAAATTTAGAGCAACCAACCTAAATTTATCCCTCACCGGACGTAACCTGGGTTATCTGCTCAATAACATGCCTAACGGTGAAAATCCTGAATCGGTTCGAGGCACGTCAGTATCGGAATTCCGTGTACGTACATTCTCGCCCTTTACAGCCAATTACATGTTTACCATAAATATGGGATTTTAATTGTTTGATAATTAAAAATAAACAGAACAATGAAAAAAATAAAATATATCGTAACAATTTTCCTGAGTGGGTTGCTTCTCATAGCGACAAGTTGCCGTGACGATATGGCAAAAATCAACTCCAACCCCTCTCAGGTTACAGATGCCAATATTTCGTATCTTTTTGCACAGTCGGTAATCAGTTTTGAACCGAGCGGCTATCTTCTTTGGTTCTACAACGCAGCAATGACCTACAAATGGGGACAGATGGGTGTTCCAACCGGTGGCTTTACATCCACCTATACACAAACTACTGCCACAGGTGATCAAGGTTCGCAATACATAGCAGTATTGAAATATGCCCGCGACATTGAAAACATCCGCAACAATATAGATCCGGTAGAGGCGGCAAAATATGCTAACATGGCTGCCTGTGTGGATATTCTAACTGTTTATCTGGGTATTTTCGATAGCGATATGTACGGGGACCGTCCTTTCACAGAAGCTGCCAGGGCACGTTACGGAGGTACATTAACCCCGAAATACGATAAGGTATCCGACCTTTACGATTTGTGGCTCGAAACATTGGACAATGCGGCAACAACCTTAACCACATCCAAGGATCAGATATTTCCTCCAAACCAGGATGTTGTCTATAAGGGCGACGTAGCTAAATGGGCAAAATTAGCCAATTC
>DCEG01000048.1 GCA_002316835.1 Bacteroidales bacterium UBA1035
ATGGTCCAAAAAGGACATTTCTTTCTCTTTCATGCAACCAATATATTATAGAATTTAATCTCGGAAAAAATCCACAAAAACGTGGATTAATCCCGAGAATAGACGATTTTTACAATAACTGAAAAGTTAGGTTACTGATTGCTTGTAGTCGATGTTTTTTTATCGGCCGGATCGGCTTTGATATCCTCTTCAATGTCGTTCAGCCCTTTTTTAAAGCTGTTGATGCCTTTTCCCAACCCTTTCATGAATTCAGGGATTTTCTTTCCACCGAAAAGAATCAAGACAACCAAAATGATAATAGGAATTTCCCATCCGTTTAAATTAAAAAGCAGTGGATTCATAGGTCTTATTGTTAATTTGTTTGCGAACATTATATTTTTACAAAAGTAGAATTAATTATTAAGTCTCGCAATAATATTAAGATAAAGTTTCGTAAAAAGAGCCAGGAGATGATTTTCATGTGGAGGTTACTAACGGTGAGGTGTAGGAGTCTGGTTGCTGCAACGAATTGATTGGTTTTATAGGTTCAAAATGTTAACATTCGAAAAATGTATGTTGCCACTCCTTTTTTGTTTTAAATTTGTATCGCCAAGTTTAGAACGATTATAATTAATGAATAGAACATGCCTGCTTCTCATCGTATTCCTGCTTGTTACGATGGGAGTTTTTTCTGTCAATCCCCCTGCTTCTGAAGTTAGGGCAGTCTGGCTGACAACAAATTACGGACTTGACTGGCCAAGAAATAAAATCAGCCAGGAAGTGCAAAAAAGAGAGCTCATCGATATTCTCGATAATCTGCAAAAACACAATTTCAATACCGTAATATTTCAGGTCCGGGCAAGGGGAGAAATGTTTTATGATTCAAAAATTGAGCCGATGGCTTCAGTTATTGCCCCATCCGGATACGGGAACCCTAAATTCGACCCGCTAGCTTTCGCCATTGAGGAGTGTCATAAGCGTGGCATGGAACTGCATGCCTGGATCGTAACCTACCCTTTAGGATTGGACAAGCATGTAAGAAGTTTGGGCGCAAAATCGGTCACAAAAAAGAATCCATCCATAACCAGGAAGTACCGTGGCGAATGGTTTCTTGATCCGGGTAATCCAAAAACAGACGACTATCTCCTGTCCATTGTTAAGGAAATCGTTTTAAATTACGATATTGACGGGATTCATTTTGATTATATCCGGTATCCGGACAACACGGGTAAGTTTCCTGATGCTGGGATGTACAGGCTCTACGGTAAGGGGAAAACGTTATATCAATGGCGCAGGGACAACATTACCCGGTTTGTAACCAAAGCATACGACTGGGTGAAAAGTCAAAAAAAATGGGTGCAGGTCAGCAGTGCTCCGTTGGGACGGTACAGGGCGTTGGGGAATACAGGGGCTGGATGGACTGCTTTGGAAACTGTTTTTCAGGATGCTGCAACATGGCTCAAGATGGGTAAGCATGACGCCCTTTATCCGATGATGTACTACAAAGACCATCTTTTTTATCCGTTTGTGGACGATTGGCTGGAGAACGGGAACAAGCGTATCATCGTTCCGGGATTGGGTACCTATCAGATGATTGAACTAGGATGGAGCCGGCAGGATATCGTGGATCAGATGGATTATACAAGGAAGAACGAGTCGGCAGGGCAGGCATACTTCAGAACAGATAATGTGCTGTCGAACACAAAAGGGATTTTAAATACCCTTGACCAGTATTATCGGTATCCTGCAAAATTGCCTGCGATGACCTGGCTCTCGGATGAAATTCCTGAAGCACCGTACGACTTAACTGCCGAAAGTATAAACGGAAAACTTCTTCTGAACTGGAAAATTGGTGATGCAGGAGCTCGTGTGACTTACAATGTTTACAGAAGTGAATCAGAGGATTTTGATGTACACAAAGCCGAAAATATTCTCGCCACGGGGTTGAGAAAACCTTTTTTTGAGTATGCTGCTTCCGTGGATGAAAAGGGTTATTATTATTATGTAACAGTTTCAGACTCATATCATAATGAGAGTGAAATCTGTTGTCCGGCATTTTTTGTTCATTCCGAAACGGTGAAATGAATTTAAATGTGTATCTTTAAAAAAATATCAAAAAAATAACTTCAAGCGATTGAAAAAAGAAATATTTTTGTACTATGGATAGCAGCCAAAAATTGAGAAAACAGGTGAAGGAAGAGTTCATGCAGTATCTCTCTGATCGCAAACACCGTAAAACTCCGGAGAGATTTGCCATACTCGATCATATTTACAACACGAAAGGACATTTCGACATGGATTCGTTATATAAATCCATGGTAGACGTTAATTTCCGTGTCAGCCGTGCTACCCTCTACAACACCATTGAACTGCTGCTTGATTGTGGACTGGTGGTGAAACATCAGTTTGGCGGAAATATTTCGAAGTACGAACGCGCTTACGGCAACGAAAATCACGATCACATTATCTGCACCAGTTGTGGTGAAGTCTGGGAATCCAAAAACGGTAACCTGTTTACTGCGGCACAGCAACGAAAAATTAAAAAATTTACCGTAAGTTACTACAGTATGTATATTTACGGGATTTGCAGTAAGTGTAGTCACGCCAAGAAAATTGCTTTGAGAAAACTGAATAAAGAAAC
>DCEG01000057.1:0-30453 GCA_002316835.1 Bacteroidales bacterium UBA1035
ATTAACGCAACAGCAGTATTGTGAGAATATAAATTAAAATCATTATAAATAATTCAATTTCATTTCCGATAAACAATGAATTTGGGATATTAAAGAATAAATAAAAAGTTGGGAAATATTTAATATTTATCAAAATGGCAGAAGGAAAAATAATAACCAACAAAGTAACAGGAGAAAAAGTACAATTTCTGAAAACCACAAAAGAAACAAATGGTGAATATTTTCAATTCGAATTGTGGGTTTCCCCAAAGGGATTCATGCCTATGAGACATCTTCATAATAAATATGCGGAGAAAGTTGAAGTTAAATCGGGAATTCTGAAAGTGGAACATGAAGGCGAAATCAGGCATCTGCGTGCCGGTGAAGCATTTAATATTGAAAAAGGAAAGCGACACCAATGGTGGAATGAATCGGAAACTGAGACGGTAAATGCGATATTTACGATCACGCCGGCGCATAGATTTGAAGTGATGTTAGAACAAATTTTCGGTATTAGTAATGAAAAAGGGGAACTCAGTTTCTGGCAAATCATGGCCATGGCCAACGAGTACGACATGATCATTGCAGGTCCTCCCATTTTCTTACAGAAAATAATGAATACTGTTCTTGCACCGATAGCCAACATGATGGGCTACAGGAAATATTATCCGAAATACAGTCAATAAGCATTTATAAAAAACTTAAACTATGAAAACTAAAAATCTATCCGTTATTTTACTAATAACAATTTTTGCACTATCGTGCAGTCAGGAAAAAGATCAGTCGAGAGTTCCCAAGCAGTACACGGCCGAACAATTAAGAAACAACGTTTCCGTATTTGCTGCAGGATTCAATCAAGACGACTCACAAATTCTCATCGGAAATAATCAGTCGGGGATTTACAATGTTTACCTATTAAATGTTGCGGACACCACATTACGTCAATTAACGCATTCAACAAAAAATTCTCAATTTCCGGTAGAATTTTTAAGCGTAAGCGACAATTTTATCTTCGAACAGGATGAAGGTGGAAACGAAAACTATCAACTCTATTTACAGAACGTTAACGACACTACCATAAAAAATCTGACACCCTGGCCCGGAAGTACCAATTCATTTCGCGGATGGAGTTTGGATAAAAAATCGATGTACGTAACCAGCAACAGAAGAGATCCGCGTTTTTTTGATCTTTTAAAAATGGATACCGTTTCGTGGAACCCGCAACTGATTTATCAAAACGATAGTGCTTTCTCTATATCCGGAGTAAGTTCTACCGGCAGATTTATTGCCTTAACCAAAGATATTGCATCGACTAAAAACGAATTGTATCTATATGACACCCAGGCTAAAACCTATAAGAAGCTAAGCAACGACAACGAAGCTTTATGGAGTGCGAGTGCGTTTGAGAAGAACGATAGCATTCTTTACTACACTACAAACGACGATAATGAATTCACTTATGTTGTAAAGTACAACATCAATTCGGGCAAAGCTGAAAAATTCTTTGAAGACAGTTGGGATGTACGGGGAATGAGCCTCAGTGAAAATGAAAAATACCGAACCTTTTTTGTGAACGAAGACGGTAAAAACAAACTACTCCTTTTTGACCACACGTCAAATCAACCTATAGCTTTTCCGGAAGTAGCTGATGGTGATATTTTAAGCATCAATATTTCCCCGTCGGAGAAGAACATGATTCTCTCCATCGGAAGCAGTGTGAGTCCGAGTAATATATATTCTTACAACATTGCCGACAACAAACTAAAGAAACTGACATCTACTCTGAATAAAGAGGTGGATGAAAATGATTTGGCTAAGGCAGAAGTTGTCCGTTACAAATCGTTCGATGGTTTGGAAATTCCTGCCATCTATTACAAACCGCTTCAGGCAAGCAAAAAGAATAAGGTGCCGGCATTGGTTTATGTGCACGGCGGGCCGGGCGGTCAAAGCCGTGTTGGATTCAGCAACAGTATACAGTTTCTTTTAAACAAAGGCTATGCGATCCTGGCTGTAAACAACCGGGGAAGCAGCGGATACGGTAAAACCTTCTACAATTTGGATAATCGCCAACACGGTGAAGGAGACTTGTTGGACTGCATTTGGGGCAAAAAGTGGCTGGCTTCACAGGAATATATCGACAGTACTGCTATCGGTATTTACGGTGGCAGTTACGGCGGAAATATGGTGCTGAATGCACTCACACTTCATCCCGATGAATTTAAGGTTGGAGTAGATTTGTTTGGAGTAACCAACTGGCTGAGGACATTGCGAAGCATTCCGCCCTATTGGGAATCTTTCCGCAAGGCGCTTTATGATGAGATGGGCGATCCGGAATCAGCCGATAGTGTTCGGCTCAAAAAGGTATCTCCTTTGTTCAATTACGATAAAATTACGAAACCGCTTATTGTCTTTCAGGGTGCCAACGATGTACGCGTACTTCAGGTTGAAAGTGATGAAATAGTGGAAGGAGTTAAGAAAAACGGTGTGCCGGTAGAATATGTTATTTATCCGGATGAAGGGCACGGATTCATCAAAAGGGAAAATCAGATTGATTCAGACAATAAAACGCTTGAATTTTTGGATAAATATTTGAGAACTCAACCCGTGAAAAATTAAACTTATCTCACTTATGCCGACACGGTCTTGTGTTGACAAGATGAATAAATAAATTCTTTCTCATTATTCAATAACATTTTAAAAACAACCCAAATGAAAAAGACATTTTTTCTTTCATTGATCCTTTTCTTTTCTATTTCGCTTTCTTCTGTTCTTTATGCACAGGAAGAGAAAACATTTGTCACAGTTAATACTGTTGACGGGAATCAGTACACCGGAACCGTTGTTTCGGAAAATGCTGAATTTATTGAATTAAACACTGAAGCGCTTGGGGTTCTTAAGATTATGAAAAGCAACATCGAAAGCAGAAGCGAAGCGCGCGGCAAAATGAGAGACGGTAAGTTATGGCTCGACAATACGCAATCGACACGATATTTTTGGGCACCCAATGGATACAACCTTAGAAAAGGGGAAGGATACTACCAAAACATACTCGTATTTTGGAATCAGGCATCGTACGGTTTTACCGATAATTTCTCTGTTGGTGCAGGAATTATACCATTATTCCTTTTTGGAAAAGAAACCGCAGAATACACACCGTTCTTTGTCATACCAAAATTCTCAATTCCAATAATGAAAGATAAATTAAATGTTGGTTTGGGTGCTGTGGTGGGAACAGCAGGATTTCAGAATTTTCTTGCCCTTCCTTTTGGTGTTCTTACTATTGGTAATCGGGAGAAGAATCTGACATTCGGTGCCGGGGGCTTCTTTTTGGAAGGAGAAAATTCAGATCCATTTTTCACCGTGAGTGGAATGCTCCGTGTATCGCGTAATACATATTTGATGTCTGAAAATTATTTTGTTACGACTCCCGATTTACAAACAGTGGTGTCTTTAGGAGCCCGTTCTATTTTCAGAAGAGTGAGTATTGATTACGGATTAGTATTTCCACTCCCTAATGACAGTGGAATCTTTGCAATGCCTTTTTTAGGCATCTCAATTCCTTTTGGAAAGAAGATATAGCAATGCTTTAACTATCAGAATATGTGATATATTTGCTTTGTTTTATAAAAACTTATATAGACAGAAGATTACTTTCTCATAGCACGTTCATTGCTAATGTAGGCTGAATGTGTGTGGCATTAAAATTGAAAATTTATGAAATTATTATTACCAACTATTCAGAAAGTATTTCTTTATCTGCTTTTAGTAAACATTGGATTATACGCAGGAATGGTATTTTTTCACGAAATGTGTCCTGTAGAAACTAAACTGTCGGCAATCGAATACGTAAAATACTGGAAGATCGCCGATGGCGAGTTTATGAATCCGCGAATGAGTATTCTTGGGCCAGCTTTGATGGGACTTTTCATCACGACGGTATTATTACACATCAAAAAATGGAAAACTATATTCTTTTTGCTTCTGGGATTGTCGTTTCTTTTTTTCGTTGCCGAAGTTGTGTATATCAACACTCAGCAAATGCCCATTAATGAGTTTATTCGAAACGTAGATTTAAGTTCGTTAGCAGAAGGAGATATCGCAAAAATTGAGCAACTGCAAGCAAAGTCCGTCTCAAACTTTCATGTGAGATTTGTGTTTTCCATGCTGAGTTTTGTCTTGTTAAGCATAACTCCGTTTTTGTTTCATAAACTTGATCGGAAAAGATCTCACAATTAAAATTATTAATTTATTTTGTTATGGCTTCTAAAAATCAATTACTTGACATGACGCCGATCGGAATGATATTCAAGGTCCTGAAGTCGGCAGCGGACACTGATGGGAAATCATTGGATTTACATTGGGAATTGTTACCCAAATGTAACACCGTGAAACCCATGATCCACATTCATCCGCACGCAATTGAAACCTACGAGGTACTGGAAGGCGAAATGGAGTTTTTTATAAAAGATAAATGGGTTGCAGCCGGGAAAGGAGATAAAGTAACCATACCCATCGGAGTAGCACATACTTTCCGAAACCCTTCAGATAATGTTGTTACTGTTTTCAACACTCATCAACCTGCTCTCAGGATGGAAAATTATTTTGAGGATTTGTGTAACGGGGTCAACAAACTCTCAGACAACGGGAAGAGTGTTGAAATGAATTTAAAAGCCATGCTACATCTAAGTGTATTGATGAATAAGTATCGCCAGGAAATAATTTCAACAAATCCTCCCGATGCAGTCATCAGAACGTTGGGATTTATTGGTAAAATGTTGAAAATAAAAATTGAGTAAATAATTCAAATTCCAAGTATTTCAATATGAAAAACAGCCGAAGACATTTTCTAAAGACAATCGGTTTGTCCGGTTTAGCTTTTTCACTTCCTTATACTCAACTCTTAGCTGAAAATGAGCCCCATCCGGATATTGAAGGTTTTGTAACCAATGCCGAAACTTATGAGACATATTACATCGCTGGAAGACAAGCATCTGTCACCATTATTATTGATAAAAAGAAAAAAGGTGTTTCATCGATGTCATTGTGTTTCGAAGACATTAAATCAGGTGATTCTATTCCGGTTCATAAGCATATGAACGAAGCGGAAATTGTCTATATCCAGTCTGGCTCCGGCATATTCACGCTCAACGACAAAGAATTTCAGATTAAAGGAGGTGGCTCCGCATATATTCCGATTGGCTTATGGCATGGATTAAAAAACACAGGAGATGAAACACTCAGAATGCTATTCGGTTACACTCCTGCCGGATTTGAAAGCTATTTTTGTGAAATAGGAGTTCCAGAAGGCACAAAGTGGATACAAAAAACACCTGAAGAGTTTGCTGCAATAAATAAGAAATATGGAATCATTTATAAAAGCTGATAAAATTATTGAAAGTTATTACCTACATACCGCATCAGGCTTTACAACAACTCATACTTCGTATTTCCACCGTTGAGGCCAATCTACCCGAAGGGGTCAATAGTGTGGTATCTCCATATCCTCCCACTCCATATCAATCGATAATTTTTTATTGCAATAATCCGATTTCAATGAGTAAGAACGATGATGTTGATTTCAAAAAACAACCGTTAAGCGTTTTACTGGGGCCGCAGGTTTCACGTGTAAACATCAAAGTTCACAATCGATTAAAAGCTGTTCGGGTGGATTTTTTGCCTGGTGGATTATTCCGGTTTCTGAAAATTCCGATGAATGAACTATTTGATAAAGGGTTCGATGCAAAGGATTTTTTTGGGATGAAAATGAAAATCTTAACCGAACAATTATCAGAAATCACAGATCTTGAAGTTGGGAAAAAATTAGTTGAAAAGTTCCTGCTGGATCGATTAAGAATCGTAAATGATCACTTGCCTTTCGATAATGCTTTACATGTTCTGTACAGAAATAACGGCAACATAAGCATGGAAAAAGCGGCATCGCTTTCATGCCTGAGTTTAAAACAATTTGAAAGAAAATGTAAGGAAAGAATTGGAATGAATCCCAAGAGCTATGCCCGGATCCTAAAATTTTCTAAAGCTTACAGATTACACGAAGCATCTCCCGAATTGGATTGGATCAGTATCGCATATGAAGCGGGATACTACGATCAGATGCATATGATAAAAGATTTCAAAGTTTTTGCCGGAGTAAATCCTTCTGAAATTGAGAAACAACTCCGCAATACTGCAATTAAAATGCAAAAAGACCTGAACTTTTAATGTGTCGATTTTTTACTATGCCTGCAGCACCTTGAGAATGTATATTTGTTGAAATTCATTAACAATATAAACTATAACAAAATGAAACTTTCAACTTACATTACATTAATATTGCTGTCAGTTTATAGTCTTTCAAATGCCCAGCAAAGTAAAAAACAGGTAAATGAAAACTCAGATCTTGAACAACTGGAAGGTTATTCTCAAACGTATTATTACAGTTCTGGCTTCAAAGAAAGAGCAGAGAATATTGCCCGGTTCCTGGAAAATGCTGCTGTTTATTTTAAAAACGAATTAGCATTTACACCCAAGACAACACTTTATATACTTGCTCCACAACATTGGGATCAATACGCCGCATTTCCGGTTTATGGCATGCCACACAATATCGATTATTACCGGTTGACAATTGCATCGGAAGACAATCCATTCTGGAAGAGCTTTTTACCTCCTTTAGAAAATTTGCCAAACGTTTTGGTTGAACGTATAAATAATGCCTATCGCAGAACTGATGGCAACTACAGCATGCAACCCTTTTTCGATTTGTTGGCTTTGCACGAGATGGGACATTCGTATCACGAACAAGCAGGATTAAAAATGCATCGTAAGTGGCTGAGCGAATTGTTTGTCAACATAATGCTGCATACTTATGTTGCCGAAATGCAGCCGGAATTGTTGCCCGCTTTGGAAACTTTTCCCGAGATGGTTATCGGTGCAGGTTCATCGGAATACCGTTACACTTCCCTGGCAGATTTTGAAAAAAACTATGATGATGCCGGTAAAGGCATGACCGCCAAAAATTATGGTTGGTATCAAAGTAATTTACATCATGCAGCCAAACAGATTTATAATGCCGGAGGCAAAACGGTAATTAAAAAACTTTGGGATGCATTAAAAAAACATCAACAAACAATGACAGATGAAGAACTAATTGCAATGTTAAAGAATGAAGTACATCCATCGGTAGCGGATGTGTATTTGAAGTGGAATGAAATTGATTAGAGATAAAAACAAGATTAATCCATCACTCCCACATAAATTCATCATCTTTATAAGCTTTCTTCATTAAATTATCTTTTTCGAAGAAAAACTCTTTTTCGCCGAAGGCAGGTTTAAGATCGTCTAACCAAGTGGCTTTTGGATCGTATTCTGCAAAGAAAGGAATATCCACTAAATTGGGATTACGGCATTGTAAAAATCGCAGTACAAATACTTTTTCACCTTTAACTTCCGATACTCCCAACACTTGTATTTTCCCGGGGCTACAACTCATGCTGGGGCCTCTTACCGTGCGGGCAATGCCGCTTACGTCGGAGTAAGCTTTTCGGAAAATATTCCATGCTTTAACTAGCGGCAGCTCGAAAAACGCTTTAGATCCGGTATCGCGCGCTACGAACATGTAATATGGAATTAGCCCAAGACGAACTTGTTCTTTCCACATAGTTGCCCATATTTCGGGTTTGTCGTTAATATTCCGCATCAGCGGCGATTGTGTACGCATCTGTGTTCCCGTATTTCGAATACGGTCAATGGCTTGCTTCACAGCATCGGTCGATAGTTCAGCCGGATGATTAAAGTGCGTTTGAAGAGCCAGGTGTTTGCCTGCTTTATTAACCCTTTCAAATAAAAAGAGAAGTTCGTCCGCGTCTTGATCTGTCAGAAAACGATAAGGCCAGTAACCTAAAACTTTAGTGCCGATTCGTATATTTTGTATGTGATCGAACTCTTTCGATAACAGCGGCTCAATGTAGTTCGATAAGATTCTTGCCTTTGTTGTCAACGGATCCCCGCCGGTAAAGAGCACATCAGTAACTTTTTTGTTTTTAAGTAAATATCGATGAAGTAAGTCAGCTTCTTTCATCGCAAATCTCAAATCTTTCAAGCCGGTAAATTGCGGCCAGCGAAAGCAGAATGTACAATATGCGTGGCAGGTTTGTCCCTGACTGGGAAAAAACAGTGCAGTTTCGCGATACTTATGTTGTATGCCGTGTAATTTATTACCCTCTAATGAAGGTACGTTATTCTCTTGTCCTGCAGGATTTGGATTTAACTTTAACCTTATTTTATTTACTTCTTCCTGAAAGGCTTGTGAGGTCCGTGGCCCGGTTTCATTTTGCAAAAGCCCGGCTACTTTATTATAATGTGTTTTGGACAACATCTCTTTCCGGGGAAATGTGAGCGTGAAAATAGGATCATTGGGTATATTGTTCCAGTCTATAAGTTGCTCTACGACGTAGTTATTGGATTTAAAGGGAAGCACATTTCCCACTACTCGGACGGCTTCTATTTGTTCTGATGATAATTTTGTAATTTGTGGTATGTCTTTGTAGCTGTGTAATGTGTAATTTTTATATTTCATTATTTCTTTTTCTGGTTCACAACAGACTGTGAAGATGTTCATATTTGTATCTCGGATACGCAAATATAAAAAAAAGAGGAAAAAGATTGAAATATATAAACACTCTTTACGGTTTTTTTTAATAATTTGATAAAACTGTCTATTTTGTGTTTTTAAATCAAATTTTCTTTCTTTTTTTCGTTTTTATTAAATATATATAGTACTTTTGTAATTCCAATGAAAAAATTTACGACACATATCGTCCCCAGATGCATCGTGATGGATTTAGTCCGACGATGCCTTTAACAATTCCGGTTTTTTACAGGTTTTAGGTTATGTCTGTAAAAATCAATCGAAATGCATTGCAGCCGGGCAAGCAAATCCTTATTATTTATAATATTTATCATTTAATTTATTACACAAAATGGATGTGGAAATTTATATAGCTACTTCCGCTTATGCTAAATACGCACAGGAAGTGTGTGATTTAATATACGAATCGGCTCAGGCACGTGGTACAGGCATTGCAAAAAGGAGTGTTGAGTACATTACCGAGAAAATAAGCTCAGGGAAGGCAGTCGTAGCACTCGATGGTGAAAAGCTGGTAGGCTTCGCTTATATTGAAACATTCAGTCACAATAGATTTGTGGCCAACTCAGGGTTAGTAGTGCACCCCGATTATCGGAATCAGGGATTGGCGCGAAGAATTAAACGTAAAATTTTTGACCTTTCCAGAAAACTTTTCCCAAACGCTAAAATTTTCAGCATCACCACCGGATTAGCGGTAATGAAAATGAATACTGAATTAGGTTTTAAACCCGTAACTTTTTCTGAACTGACTGATGACGAAGAATTCTGGAAGGGTTGTCAGGGATGTCGGAATTATGATATTCTCGTACGTAATAATTATAAAATGTGTCTCTGCACCGGATTGCTGTATGATCCTGCTCAAAAGGAAGTCACGACCAGCTCATTTGCAAAAAAAGTGGTAAAGCCGGTGGTGAAAAGAAGAGCTCCTAATAAATTATTTAAGAAATAAAAAATACAATATAAAATGAAACAAAAAGTAGTTTTAGCATTCAGTGGTGGGCTCGACACATCGTTTTGCGTTCCGCATCTCATTAACGAGCGTAATTTGGAAGTTCACACTGTTATTGTGAATACCGGTGGATTTTCAGACGAAGAATTAAAACGTATCGAAGAGCGTGCTAATGTGCTCGGTGCAGCATCGCACACTGCCATTGATGCTGTGAATGATTATTACGAAAAAGGAATTAAATACCTTATTTTTGGAAACGTGTTGAAAAACAATACGTATCCGTTATCGGTCAGTTCGGAGCGATTTTTTCAGGCGCTAGCCGTGTTGGAGCACGTGAAAAAAATCGGTGCGGAATATGTAGCACATGGAAGCACAGGTGCGGGAAATGATCAGGTTCGGTTTGATTTGGTTTTCGAAGTGCTTGCACCCGAAGTGAAAATATTGGCACCCATCCGCGAACTACAGTTGTCGCGTCAACAGGAAATAGATTATTTGAAATCGCACGGATTTGATTTTTCGTGGGAAAAATCAAAATACTCCATCAATCAGGGATTGTGGGGAACTAGCGTGGGCGGCGTGGAAACGCTGAAATCGTCAGGGATTCTTCCCGAAGAAGCGTATCCGTCGCAAGTTACCGATTTCGGTGCGGAGCGTATAAAAATCGGCTTTGAAAAAGGCGAACCCGTTTCATTGAACGGCGAAAAAATGTCACCTGTTGATTTGATTCGTTCATTGCATAAAATGGCTTCCAAATTTGGTATTGGCCGTGATGTTCACGTAGGCGACACCATTATCGGCACTAAAGGGCGTGTCGCTTTCGAAGCCCCCGCACCGTTGATTCTGGTAAAAGCACACCATTTATTGGAAAAACACGTGCTCACCAAACAGCAATTGTATTGGAAAGAAAGTCTCTCAAACTATTACGGACAGCTGATGCACGAAGCACAATATCTTGAGCCCGTGATGCGAAATATTGAAACTTTCTTAGATGACACGCAGCAATTCGTATCCGGTGAAGTGGATGTGGAACTTCGGCCTTACCATTTCGCGGTGTTGGCATGCAGCACCGACAACGACTTGATGAATCCGATTTTCGGTGAATATGGTGAAGTCAATAAATCGTTTACCGGACAGGACGTGATTGGATTTACGAAAGTAATTGCCAATCCATTGAAGATATATTACAAAATTCACGAAAAAGAATAATTAAAGAACAGTTATTGCCATTCAGAGTAAAGCGAGAAATCTCTTCAGATTCCTCCTCCGATAAATCGGAGACAGAATGACATAATCGAATAGAAAAATGATAAAAGCAACCATTGCCGGTGGTACCGGCTACACCGCAGGCGAATTATTGCGCATTTTGCTCAATCATCCGCTGGTGGAAATTGAATCAGTGATCAGCGCAACATCCGTTGGAATGCAAGTTGCAGAAATGCACCGCGATTTACTGGGTGAAACCGATTTAAAGTTTTCTGACAAAATTGGAAATCCCGATGTGATTTTTCTTTGCCTGGGACACGGACTCTCGCGCGCCTTTCTCGAAGAGAATGATGTCACATCTACCTGTAAGATAATTGATTTGGGAAACGACTTTCGTAATAACCTGGTTTTTGGCAATAGAGAGTTTGTTTTTGGGTTGTGTGAGCTTAACCGCGACAAAATCCGTACGACAAATAGCATAGCCAATCCCGGATGTTTCTCTACAACCATTATGTTGGCTTTACTGCCGTTAGCATCGATGAATAAGCTGTTTGACGACATCCACGTACATGCCATAACCGGCTCAACCGGTGCCGGAAAAAGGCCGGTAGATACAACCCACTTCAGTTACAGGGATAACAATATTTCGGTTTACAAGCCTTTCTCGCATCAACATCTGGAGGAAATTGCTAAAACATTAACTTCAGCCGGCAGCAAGGATCTTCCGCCTATCAATTTTGTGCCGATGCGTGGGGACTTTGCCCGTGGAATTTTTGCGAGCGTTTACACGAAATGGGATAATTCGATGTCTGAATCCGAAGTTATCGACTATTACAAAGAGTATTATAAAGATTCACCGTTCGTTTTCGTTTCAGATTCACCAATCAGCTTAAAAGAGGTGGTGAATACAAACAAAGCCTTGATTCACATTGAATTTCATAACGGCTATATTCACCTTACATCCATTACCGATAATCTGGTTAAAGGTGCGTCAGGACAGGCGGTGCAAAATATGAATCTGATGTTTGGTTTGGATGAAACATTGGGATTGAAACTCAAAGGGAGTGCATTTTAATGTACAATTCATAATGCATAATTCACAATTAAAATGAATTTATTCGACGTTTATAGTTTGTGGAACATCGAACCCGTTCGGGCAAAGGGGTGCAAAGTTTGGGATAAAGACGGTACGGAATATCTGGACTTTTATGGCGGACACGCCGTAATTTCCATCGGACATTCTCATCCGGTTTACGTGAAAGCTATTCAAGATCAGGTAGAAAAAATCGGCTTTTACTCCAATTCGGTGTTGAATAGTTTGCAAACCAAACTGGCTGAAAAACTAGGGGAGCAGAGTGGGTATCCCGATTATTCGCTTTTTCTTTGCAACAGTGGCGCCGAAGCCAACGAAAATGCACTGAAATTAGCATCATTCCATACAGGGAAAAAGCGAATAGTCGCTTTCAGGGAATCGTTTCATGGTCGCACATCGGGAGCTGTTGCAATAACCGATAATCCATCGATTAACTCCCCTTTTAACACCGGGCATGAAGTTGTTTTTGTGCCCTTGAACGATATCGATGCAGTGACAAAAGAACTGGAAAAAGGTGATATTGCAGCTGTTATTATTGAAGGAATTCAAGGTGTATCGGGAATTTTCGTTCCCGAAAATGAGTTTTTGCAACAACTCGAAATTGTTTGTAAAAAACACGATGTGGTACTAATTCTCGATGAAATCCAATCGGGTTACGGACGTACAGGGAAGTTCTTCTCACACCAATATGCGGGCATTAAACCCGATATCATCTCAATGGCAAAGGGGATGGGCAATGGCTTTCCAATTGGAGGGATATTAATTTCTCCTAAATTTGAAGCGAAAAAAGGAATGCTCGGAACCACTTTTGGTGGAAATCATTTGGCTTGCTCAGCAGCTATCGCTGTTTTGGATGTGATGAAAGATGAATCATTAATAAAAAATGCTGCAAAAATGGGCGATTATTTAAAAAACGAATTATCAAAATGCCACGCAACAAAAGAAATTCGCGGTCTGGGATTGATGCTCGGAGTTGATTTAAAACCAGAATTTGCAGACTTACGCAACAAATTATTGTTCGAAAGTCATATCTTTACAGGCGGAGCAAAAAATAATGTGATGCGCTTGTTGCCTCCACTTTCAATTTCTAAAGAAGAAGTTGATATTTTTATTGAAGAACTCAAAAAGAAAGTAGAAATAAGGAAATAAAGAATCGTATAATAGCCGCCGTTCCATTAATCTATCTATAAGTCTTGGTTCCTGGCTCTTGATTCTAAAAGTCTAAACAAATGAAACATTTCACATCCGTTCATGACATCGGTAACTTGCAAACCGCTTTGCAAAAAGCAAAACTGGTGAAGGATCATCCGTTTGCTGACCAAGAATTAGGTAAAAACAAAACCCTGATGCTCATTTTCTTCAATTCGAGCCTTCGTACAAGATTGAGTACCCAAAAAGCTGGAATGAACCTTGGAATGAACGTCATCGTACTTGATATTAACCAGGGAGCGTGGAAACTCGAAACGGAGCGTGGCGTGATAATGGATGGCGATAAGCCGGAACACATTCTCGAAGCCATTCCCGTGATGGGAGCTTATTGCGATGTTATTGGCGTTCGTTCGTTCGCTCAATTTGAGAATAAATCGGACGATTACAACGAAGTTATTCTCAATCAGTTTATCCAATATTCCGGCAAACCGGTTTTCAGTATGGAAGCTGCCACACGCCATCCGCTGCAAAGTTTTGCCGATCTCATCACAATTGAGGAATATAAAAAAACCGCTCGTCCGAAAGTCGTTCTTACGTGGGCGCCGCATCCGAGAGCATTACCGCAAGCTGTTCCCAATTCGTTTGCCGAATGGATGAACGCAACGGATTATGAATTTGTCATCACGCATCCGGAAGGATATGAGTTGGATGAAAAATTCGTTGGAAACGCCACGGTGGAATATGACAAGGAAAAAGCGTACAAGGATGCCGATTTTATTTATGCCAAAAACTGGGCGGCGTATCAAGATCCAAATTACGGAAAGATATTAAGCACAGATAAATTGTGGACGGTGGACGCTAAAAAAATGGCGCTTACCAATAACGCTTATTTTATGCACTGCTTGCCAGTTCGCCGAAATATGATTGTAACCGACGATGTTATCGAAAGTCCGCAATCGATTGTGATTCCCGAAGCTGCTAATCGGGTAGTTTCGGCACAAACGGTATTGAAAGAGATTTTGCTGGAGTTGCAATAATTAAAATAAATTGTCGATATGCCTATCAATTCAAACAACACACTTTCAGTCGTAAAAATCGGTGGAAATATTGTCGATAATCCTGACGCGTTGAATAGTTTTCTAACTGATTTTCATCAAATGAAAGGAAGAAAACTGCTGATTCACGGAGGTGGAGTAATGGCCACAAAGATGGCGGAGCAACTGGGAATTGAAACAAAAAAAGTGGATGGCCGCCGCATTACAGATGAGGATACGTTGAGAGTTGTGACGATGGTTTACGCCGGATGGATCAACAAGAATATTGTAGCTTCACTGCAAAAGATTGGGTGCAATGCTATTGGGCTCTCGGGAGTCGATGCCAATTGTATTCCATCGAAACGCCGAAATCCTGAACCTGTCGATTTCGGTTTTGTTGGTGATCCTGTTACAAGAAAAATGAATGGAAAACTTCTTTCCACATTAATCGAAAACGATGTAATTCCGGTTTTTTGTGCCATAACACACGATGAAAAGGGGTCTCTGCTCAACACCAATGCCGATACCGTGGCTTCATCGCTCGCCATTGCCCTGTCTAAGTTCTACCGCACAACATTGTATTATTGTTTTGAGAAAGAGGGCGTTCTTAGGGATGTTAACGACGAAAGCAGTCTTATCCCATTGATGAATCATGAATCATTTATAAAACTAAAATCGCAGGGCATAATTGCCGATGGTATGATTCCAAAACTTGATAATTCTTTCAAAGCCATTAACGAAGGTGTGTCAGAAGTGGTAGTTTTGCACGCAAAGAATTTGTTGGAAAAGCGCGGAACGATATTAAACCCCTAAAGCTGAAACGCAACGTTTACGTCTCCATGTATTTATTTTAAAAAATGTCAAACAACAAAATAGATATAAACAACTTGTATCCGACTATGTCTTCTTTGGGGGATTTAGTAATATTGTTGAGGAAACTGGTTTCTATACCATCTTTTTCGGGTGAGGAAAAAGGACGAAGTGATTTTTTGTGTCAATATTTTTCCAATAAGGGTATAGAGACCGAACGAATAGGCTATAATATAATTGTTCGTCAACCACATCACGATGTATCGAAACAAACATTAATGCTCAATTCGCACATTGACACGGTGAGACCGGTGGCAAGCTACACGTTCGATCCGTTTAATCCGCCCACATCCGACACGCATGTCTTCGGTTTAGGAAGTAACGATGCCGGCGCAAGCGTAGTTTGTTTGCTTCACACCTTTCTTCATTTCTACAAAAAAGAATTACCGTTTAATTTGATGTTGGTTTTGTCGTGTGAAGAAGAAAATTCCGGTCCAAATGGAATGACGCGTATTGCGAAAGAATTTCCGGGTGTTGATTTTGGAATAATAGGTGAACCCACCGGAATGCGTGCGGCTGTTGGTGAACGTGGATTGCTCGTTATCGATGGCGAAGCCAGTGGCGTAAGCGGTCATGCAGCAAGAAACGAAGGTGTAAATGCCCTGTACATTGCTCTGGATGATATATTCAAGATGAGATCGGTGAAATTCGACAAAATTTCTCCAACCATGGGTGAAGTAAAACTCACGGTTACGCAAATAAATTCCGGAACACAGCACAATGTTGTTCCCGATAAATGTAAATATGTAGTGGACATCCGGCCAACCGACCAATACACCAACACCGAGATTCTGGAAATCCTGCAATCAAAAGTAAAGAGTAAGCTTATAGCACGGAATCTCACTAATAGAAGTTCAGCTACACCACCGAATCACATTTTGATGAAAGCGGCCGAAGAATTGAGAATTGAAACATATGTTTCGCCAACTACATCGGATTGGATACGAATTTCATGTCCTGCAATTAAGATGGGTCCGGGAGAATCATCACGTTCGCATCAAGCCGATGAATTTGTGTTGATCAGTGAATTGAAAGAAGGATTGGATGGGTATATTCGATTTATTGAAGAATTGGTAAAACTGAAAACTGTTAACTAAAAAATTGATTACTGGAAATGGCTAAAATCTGGAACAAAGGCTTCGATGCCGATAAATTGGTAGAAGCATTCACTGTGGGAAAAGATCGTGAATTTGATGTGCGATTGGCGAAATACGACATCATCGGCTCAATGGCGCACATTAAAATGCTGGCAAAAATAGGATTATTGGAAGCGGAAGAAGAAAAAACGCTTCGCGAAGAATTACAAAACATCCTCACAGAGGTGGAAAAAGGAAATTTCAAACTCGATGACGATGCCGAGGATATCCACTCACAAATTGAAGCAATACTCACAGAGAAACACGGCGAAAGGGGTAAAAAAATCCATTCGGGACGTTCGCGCAACGATCAGGTATTAGTTGACTTAAAACTCTTTTTCAAAGACGAAATCCGAAAAATCAAAGCCGATGCATTGCAACTCTTCGAGTTACTTCAATCGTTGAGTGAAAAGCATAAATCCATTTTGCTTCCCGGCTACACGCACGGACAAATCGCGATGCCTTCGTCCTTCGGATTGTGGTTCGGAGCGTATGCCGAAACACTTGTTGACGATATGCATATGCTTGTTGCGGCTTGGAACGTTGCTAACCAAAATCCGCTCGGTTCCGCTGCCGGATACGGAAGTTCGTTCCCTCTCGATCGTGAGATGACTACCCGTGAACTCGGTTTTGAAACGATGAATTACAACGTGGTAGCGGCACAAATGGGACGTGGAAAAACAGAGCGTATTCTTGCTTTCAGCATCGCGTCGTTCGCCTCAACACTAAACAAATTGGCTGCCGATAATTGTATGTATTTATCGGGTAATTACGGTTTTATTTCGTATCCCGACAATCTGACTACCGGTTCGAGCATTATGCCGCACAAGAAAAACCCCGATGTGTGGGAACTCATCCGTGCGCACAGCAACCGATTGCAAAGCCTTCCCAATGAAATTGCTCTGATGACTACCAATTTGCCGCACGGCTACCATCGCGATTTTCAATTGTTGAAAGAAAATCTGTTTCCGGCATTTGAAACATTGCACACCTTGTTTGAAATGACGTATTTTATGCTTTCGCATATTTCGGTAAACGAAAACATTTTGGCTGATGAAAAATACAAATATCTTTTCACGGTGGAAAAAGTGAATGAGCTTGTTTTTCAAGGCGTTCCGTTCCGCGAGGCGTATCAGCAAATCGGACGCGAAGTGCAGGAAGGAACATTCGGAGCTGAGACGGCGGTCAATCACACGCACGAGGGGAGCATCGGGAATCTGTGTACTAGTAAGATCCGGGCGAAAATGAAAAAGGCAATGAAAAATATTAATTAGGGCAGTCATTAGACTGCTCTTTTTCTTTAGCTCTACCTGATTTTCTTCTTACCATTTGTAAGCACCCTATCTCTTTTTTTAGTACTTTTGTAAAAGAAAAATTTCAAAATGAATTTTTCTTTTGGAAAACATCAATCAATACAGATATTATGAACTTAATCGACGAAATTATCGCGCGTGCAAAAGCCGATAAGCAACGGATCGTTCTTCCCGAAAGTACAGAAACCCGTACCCTTCAGGCAGCAGATCAACTTATCCGTGATGAAGTAGCAGAAATAATTCTTCTCGGAAATCCACAAGAAATTAACGCTTTGGGCGATCATCTCAAACTGGAGCACATTGGTAAAGCAACAATTGTAGACCCCAAAAGCCACGAAAACAAGCAAACATATATCGACTTGTTAGTCGAACTTCGTCAATCGAAAGGAATGACTCCTGAAAAAGCAGCCGTTTTAGTAGAAGACCCATTGTATTTAGCTTGCCTGATGATAAAAAACGGTGATGCCGACGGCGAAATTGCCGGTGCACAAAACACCACGGGTGATGTGCTTCGCCCTGCGTTGCAGATAATAAAAACATCACCTGGCGTCAGTGTTGTATCGGGTGCATTTATTATGTTCACGAAGACCCCCCAATATGGAAAAGAGGGTACTCTTATTTTTGCAGACTGCGCTGTTATGCCTAATCCCACAGCACAGGAACTGGCTTCAATTGCCATTGCATCAGCACAAACAGCACGTGCCATCGTGGGTGTTGAACCGCGGGTAGCAATGCTGAGTTTCTCCACCAAAGGCAGCGCTCAACACGAAATGATTGACAAAGTTGCAGAGGCCACACGCATTGCAAAAGAAATTGATCCTACATTACTCATCGATGGCGAATTGCAAGCCGATGCAGCACTTGTTCTATCGGTTGGAGCGAGCAAAGCTCCCGGAAGCGAGATTGCCGGAAAAGCTAACGTTTTGGTTTTCCCTACGCTTGAAGCCGGAAATATAGGTTATAAACTTGTTCAGAGATTAGGAAATGCTGAAGCTGTAGGCCCTATTCTGCAAGGTATGGCAGCTCCTGTGAATGATTTATCCCGCGGTTGTTCAGTTGAAGATATTTACAGGATGGTTGCAATAGCTGCTAATCAGTCCATTGCGGCAAAATCGAAAAAATAGAAATAAAAAACAATATAATGAGTGAATTAATCATTGAACCTATTGAGAAGTACGGACTCAATATCAGTCACGAGAAAAAAGCGCTGTTCTCAAGAATTGGGGTGGTCGGAGCCGGAAAAGAAGGACGAACCATTATAAACCTGACTGCTTCAGCGGGAATGGATGTGGTTTTTATGGATGAATCCCAGGAACGCATCGACTTCGTTTTTCAAGAACTAAACAGATTAATGGACAAAAAGATCAGCAGGTGGGGGTTAACACAATCTGAAAAGAAAGTGATCATGAACAGAATTACTCCCACGTTAAGCTATGATGCTTTTGCCGGGTGCGATCTGGTAATCGAATGTACCAGATATTCAGAATCGGGACGCAGGAGTACACCACTTAGAAAGAATATCTTCAAAATACTGGAAGATATTCTGGATCCTGACGCTATAATTGCCACTAACGGACCTACCGTTATTATCAGTGAGTTGGCAGCTGATCTTGCTCATAAAGAACGATGCGTAAGCCTCTATTTCCCTGTTTCTCATCCCGATGCAAGAATCCTCGAAATAGTTAAAGGAATGTATACTTCGGAAGAAGTGTATAGCAAAATGGAGATTTTCGCTCAGCTTATCAACTATATGCCTCATCGGGTAAATGAAAGCAACGGTAACGTAAGCATACGCTTGCTGACAATTATGCTTAATGAGGCCTGTCAGATGTTACTTGAAAGAGTGACTAGCCTGCAAAGCATCGAAGAGACGTTTACTGTTATTTATGGACAGCGATACGGAATTTTCAGAGTGGCTGACATTGTTGGTATAGAGCGTCTTGTTACGATTATGGAAGCTATGTTTAACGATTTTGGAGAAAAACATTACAAACCAAATCCATTGTTATGGAAACTCTATCGTTCCAATCAACTTGGAGTTCGCACAAGTAAAGGGTTTTATATTTACGATGAAAATGGGAATGTTATTTCTGAAAATAAGTCGTTATTCAATTAAAAACAAATAAGGACATATCGCTTGTCGCAGACAGACTTTGTGTCTTCAAATAAAAAAACATGAAGATTTTAGTATTAAATTGCGGAAGTTCTTCCATAAAATATAAGCTTTTCAATATGGAAAGCAACGAAGTTGTTGCCCAAGGTGGGGTGGAGAAGATAGGAATGAAAGGCTCATTTTTGAAACTCACCCTCCCCGATGGACAGAAAGTACAGCTCGAAGGTGAAATTTTGGAACATCGTGCAGGTATTGAGTATATTTTTGGCGTGATGTTGAGTGAAAAATACGGATGTATCAAATCTCTCGATGAAATTGACGCTGTCGGACATCGTGTAGTGCATGGTGGAGAGCGTTTCAACGCGAGCGTACTCATTACTGCAGAAGTTATAGAAATGCTGGAGGATTGTATAGAATTAGCCCCATTGCATAACCCGCCTAATCTGAAAGGTATTTACGCAATTCAGGAATTATTGCCCGATACGCCCCAGGTGAGTGTTTTCGACACGGCCTTTCATCAAACCATGCCCGATTACGCTTACGTCTATGGGCTCCCTTACTCACTATATGAAAAATACGGCATTCGCCGGTACGGATTTCACGGTACAAGCCACAGATACGTTTCCAGGCGGGCGTGTGAGTTTCTAAATGTTCCTTATGAATCTCAACGTATAATTACGGCTCATATAGGTAATGGAGTTTCCATAACTGCAATTAAAGACGGGAAATCTGTGGATACGAGCATGGGGATGACTCCCGTTGAAGGTCTTATGATGGGGACACGTTCCGGTGATCTTGATCCGGGAGTCATATCGTATATAATGGAAAAGGAGCACATGAGCGCTCCAGGTATTTCTACTCTACTTAATAAGTTCTCCGGAGTGTTGGGTATTTCGGGGCTTTCATCTGACATGCGGGAAATTGAAGCAGGAGTAAAAGAGAATAATTCAAGAGCAATTCTTGCACTAAAATCTTATGATTACCGGCTTAAGAAATACATTGGAGCTTACAGTGCTGTTTTAGGTGGTGTTGATGTTCTTGTATTTACAGGTGGAGTGGGTGAGAATCAGTGGACTACACGGAGTGCTGTTTGTAAAGATATGGAATATATGGGTATTGAACTTGATGAAGAACTTAACAAATCGGTTCGTGCAAAAGAAGTTGTGATCAGCAAGCCAACTTCAAAGGTGAAAGTGGTGATAATTCCTACAGATGAAGAATTGACCATTGCAAAAGATACTGTAGAAATGCTAGGAAAATAGAACTCATATGCCGAATTGTGCTCCTTTTAGGAGACTTTCGGCCTAAAGCAATAGTGAAGTCCCATGATGCTGCTACTCAGTGTTGTGGGACTTTTCTTGAATTGTGAATTGACTAAGTTTAACCAGCTAAGAACAAAAAACGTCACCAGAGAATAAATTCTAACCGGCGACGTTCTTACATAGATAATTTAAAGTAGAATTTAAAAGAAAAAGTTTATCTAAAAGTTTTAGATTTCAGGCCGGTTATTTCAATAAAAAATATACGGCATTAAACAACCAATTGTATAATAGCGCGAATATGTAAATAACCGGATTATTTTTTATAAATAATCAACAATATACATATCGGTTTCAACTTCTATTGAATAAAGTTACGATAGTATGATGGTGTTACTCCGGTATGCCTTTTGAACGTACGAGAAAAGTATGCTAAATCAATAAAACCGCATGTTTTTGCAACTTCACCAATATTTTTATCAAACTGAACCAGTTGTTTTTTTGCATGATTAACTTTCAACTGGATAATATATGCATTGGTTGAATACCCCGAGGCCGCATTAATTTTTCGGTTAAGTTGCGATATACTCATGTTTAATTCTCTGGCAATCGAGCTGGGAGATAAACCCGGATCGGATATTTTCTGATTGATAATATCGGTGACCTTTTGGAGAAAAACCACATTCACACGCATCGGCCTTGATTCGCACTTGAGAGTTGTTTTCATCTTTTCATTTTTTGTTGTTCTTATTACACTAATTGTAATTATGGACAGAATTTCATTATCAGCCGGAATGAGTGGGTTCTAAATATGTACTGTATATTTAAACTCTGCAGGAGAATTAAATTATTACATATACTTTGGGGTTACTCTTCCAACCAAATTTGAAGAAGCAAGTAATAATGACCTAATAAAATATTAGGACAATATAAAACCACAAATGTTAAACATAAATTTTTCCAGAAAGATACATAGTAGGTCATTTACTTAACACAATGCATCCACTTTATCACAAAAATAATTTGATATGAATGAAAACGTTAGGATTATTTATACAAAATTTTGGACTCAGCAGGCATTAACATTTATTATATTTGTATTCTGCAGACATGGTTATTGAGCTAGTTATCTTGTAATCAGTCGATTATTCGACTGCAATAAGAATAAAGCCTTTATCCGGAATATTTAGAAAAACGTGAATATTCTTAATACTTCCCAACATCACGTTGTAGCTGTTTTAGTTTACCCAATGCAGTATGAAAATACGCAGTGCGGTTTGAGGAGCCGCATTGCGTATTCGGACATTTTAATTGAATAGATAAAATAATTGTTTACTCATCATTAAATAAAAAAATCATCTTTTTCTTCTTCAACAGCAGAAAAAAAATCGAATTCTATTTCTTCAATGTTTTGATCAGTCTCAAATTTTACTATTCTCAACTTAGAATAGTATTTAAGTATTTCTATCCCTAAGTCTGTTAATTTCGTTTTAACATTCTTAAAAGATGTTCCATTCTTAATAACGCCAAAGTATATTTTCATTTTCTTATCCATGAATAACCTGAATTAAACCACTTCCGATATCTCTGTATTTGAGATTCTCAATCGGTTTTGCATTATTTTCGATTAGCTTCCAAATTTCACGAGCATTCAAATCGGGAAATTGTTCCATATAAAGAGCTGCAAGACCTGAAACGTGTGGTGTTGCCATGCTTGTTCCACTCAGCAAGACATAATTTCCCGAATTTGCGCCTTTTTGCGGATAAGAACTTAACACATCCACGCCGGGTGCACAAACGTTAATATTGCCACCTGTTGCAGCATTGATTCCTGCATTGGAAAATCGGGCAACCCGCATCTGGTTGTCTATAGCTGCTACGGCCATTACAGAAAGAGAATTTGCCGGAACAGAAACAGGAAGAGGCAAAGAAGGTCTTTTGCTGTCATTTCCTGCGGCAGCTATTATCAGACAATTGTTATCCAAAGCTTTCGTTCCAACAGTCTCGAAGAGTATTGACGGTTTTTCATTCAATTTTACGGGCGAAGCTAACGATAACGAAATGATTCTGAATTTTTTGGTGATAGCCCAGTCTATAGCATCGATAATACTGCTTGTAGTCCCTCTCCCTGTGTTTGAAAGCACTTTCCCGACTTTTAGATTACAGTCTTTTGCGATTCCATATCGTTTTCCTGTATCGTTCCGTACGTTTCCGCACGCAATGCCGGCACAATGTGTTCCATGGCCGTTTGGGTCTTTATCCCACTCTTCACCTTCAATAAACGATTTTCCTTCTATTGTTCTGCCTGCAAAATCGGGATGTGAGATCTCGAACCCTGTATCCAGCACGCAAACATCAATTCCTTTACCTGAGAATTGAGTGTTTCCCATTCCAATTGCTTTTAGACCCCACTCTAATTCTGTGTTAACGGGTTTAGGAATAGGCTTATTCCGGATAAAACTTTCTAATTCCAGAATTTTATTTTTCAATTGATCAATGTCAGTTTTCAGGTCATTAATAAGTGCAATTTCATCAGCAGAATAAAATTCTCGTTCTTTTTCAAAATAAACAATAGGACTCTTACTGTCGCTAACCGACATACTTAATTGTTTTTCGTCCACATCATCAACCACCATCATTCCCAGATTTTTGTATAGAACTGCGTTATTGTTGTCGATAATGTCGAAGGAACGGTTGTCTTTCGATAAATATTCTGAAGATGTGACACTTACGGAGAACTCTTTCTCCATATTTCGTATCGATTTTTCATTTTGATTGGCCAGTAAAACAATATATCTGTTATTTGCCATAATTCTATTTTTATTGAATCGTAATTTTATAAATAACTTTTTCGAGAAGCAAGTAAATATCTTCCGAAATTAAATTCGTTAGTAGTTTTTTGTTTATAAGTGAAATTGAACCATTTTGAGACAGCAGATAGCTCCAGAAAACTTCGATCTTAGGGATAGAATCCAGATCTTTGAGTTTTTCATCTGTTAATACTCCTTGCTGATAAAAATTGAGAATTAAATTGGACAGTATTTCTTCTCCTTCTTCGAGTTTTGAAACTTCTTTTTTATAAATTTCCTGCAACAGCAGGTCAAGGCTCTCAATTCCATTATAAGAAAATCCCCACAGTAATTCTCTTTTCCCCGAATCTATTTTCTCCATTTTTGATGGGTTGAAGCCTCTTTTTACAGTTTGAAGCATACTTTTTATTCTAAGAATCTCCGACTCTTTGGAGTTTTCGCCTCTTTTTTCAAAATAATCAGATAAGTTGGCCAAAAATAAATTAAACCGATGCTCAAAATCGAATGATTTTTCGACATACAACTTCTGAATCTGATTGAATTCTGTAAAAAATTCATCTATAACCCTTACTTTATTATGGATAAGTTCTTTCATTTATTCAAAAATGATTTCTTCAATTGTTTGACCATTTTTATCCTTATACGAAGTAATTCGTAAACCTTCTTCTTCCATCTCAATATGAAGATTGATGTATAACTTGTCTTTATCCTCTGAGCCCGTGGTGTTAGGATCGATATATAAATCATTAAGCTTGGTGGATACCTTTGAATGGTTGTTGCTGATAACTTCCATAAGGATTCTCTTCATTTCAGTATTTTCAGTTTCTCCTGTTGTATCCTGAGGTCTGAATGTACCAATGTTTAGCGATTTAATTTGAGGTGAGACGTTGACTCTTTTTAACTCATCTTCAATGGTCCTTACAAATTTGTGATCTTTGTTCTCAAGCGTTTTAAAAAGTTGTTTAAATTCCGGATTTTGTAGTTGTTCATTCGTGACCGGAGGAATATTAAGTTGCTTCTCGATGTTAACTTTTCTGATCCCCTCGTTTACCTCTTTTAGAAACTTTGTATCATCGAGTTTGAAGTTGTATTTCGATTGAGAATTTATATCACTAACCTTCAATGGAATATCCATTTTTATGGCTGGAAAGGCAAACCTTGGAGCTTTGAAAAACTTCAAATATTCGTGGTTTGCATACTCTTTGGCCACAAGAACCGACCTTTCATCAGCCTTTTTACGAGCCTGGATTATCTCGTTATAGAGATAATCCAGGTAATCTGAAAGCTTTATCATTTTCTTAGTTTGTTGATCCCAATAAACCTAAAACTTTTTCTAACCCTGCCGGCATTTCGTCATTGGTAGCCCTTACTTTTACACCCAGTGAATATTCTTTTTCTACTTTAATCCCGGTACTCGAAGATCTTTTGTAGGAAACATCTACCTTGAACTTAACAGGGCCCCAGCCGCCTGAAACTCCGGCATTGATGCCAAATTCGCTGCTGACGTTTTTAGTATAGGTGGAATTAAGCTTCACGTTGAAATCCACTTCACAAGATTCTATTCTGAAACTTGGCACATTGAGTAAAGCGATAAATGGCACGTTTATTTCTGCATCTTGCTGAATTGTAGCAGGTTTGCCGGCAGGATTCGCAGGATCATATTCAGGATTCGGCACGTTTTTCTTATACTTAAACTCTGCCATTCTCAGTTTCTTGGTACCGGTTGTATCCGTTTCAAACCCAACTTCGTTAATAAAGCTCACGGTACTTATTGAAGCATTCGATTGTGCTTTTACACAAGCATCTAACGGGCCTCCGATAATTGTCGCAAAATCTATACTGCCTAACTCGGCGGCGAAATCTGCACTGGCAGCATCTGAGGTAGCAAAAATTTTGTCATCTTCGGCCATTTGTCCAAAAATTAGCTTTATAACATCAGCAGAAGCTTTTGCAACCGAACTCTCCCATTTAGGTTCATATCCGGTTTTAAAGTTGTCAATAATGTCTAAAATGTCCTTTTTGGTAAGGCTCTGCAGTTCCGATGGGGCGATTCCGCTTATCTGCTCATACACAGATGGTGTTAACGCATCCTCCAAACCGGATAACATTTCAATCAGTTCACTTTTTGTTTTCTTACTGTAGTCTTGTTCCAAGACAGATTTTAAAGTTTTCATAGCGCATTAATTTTTTAAAAATAATAGAATTTGTTCACGATCGAGAGATAAGTCTTACAACTTGTTGATCATTGTCGGCAAAATTAGTTAAGGTTAAAAAAAATAAATAGGACAAATTGAACAAAAATTGGCACAAAATGAGTATCGACGGTTTGTAATTTGTACTACACGAGCATGAGCTAATATTTAAATAGCACATATTTAGATCTTTGAGTACTCGAAAATAAACAAATCTTATTCGGGGAGATTTCTAAACGCTGTTGGTGTAACTCCGGTTACTTTTTTGAATGTACGGGAAAAATACGCAACATCAAGGAAGCCGCATGCCTCTGCCACCTCTCCTATATTTTTGTCACGTTTGGCAAGTAATTTCTTTGAATGATCAATTTTCACATGAAGGATATAAGCAGAAGAAGAGAATCCTGATACTGCATTTATCTTCCGGTTAAGCTGTGATGGGCTGATGTTGAGTGAGTTGGCTATTTGTTGGGGGCCCAGGCTAGGATTGGATATCCTTTTAAAAATCAGGTTTGTCACATTCTGAAGAAAAATCATATTCGCGTCAGTAGGTTCCTTCGAATCTTCCTCCAGGATAGCTTTCATATATTTAATTTTCATTACTTTAATTAAATCGAGGAGATTGGAGATTCTGATTAAAAGTTCCTCTGCCTGAAAAGGTTTTTTAATATAGGCATCCGCTCCACATTTAAGTCCGGTTATCATATCTTCGGAAGTTGTTCTTGCGGTTATCATAACAACTGGAATATGATTTAAGATGGTTGAGGCTTTTACTTCTTTGCAGAAGGTTAGTCCATCTTTTCGTGGCATCATAGCATCGGTTATTATGATGTCAGGTATAAATTTGAGAGCTTTTTCCATACCATCAACTCCGTCACTAGCAGTTATTACGTTGTAATCGTCTTTTAACAGTGATTGAATGTAGAATTGTACATCAATATTATCTTCAACTACTAGGATGACTGGCTTACCCTCAACTTGTGTGAACTCATCTTCATTTAAGATGAATGCTTCGGGTTCAAATTTCCAATCTGATGAGGTTCTCGAATTATACGGTGAGTCGCTACCCGGTTCCCATTTCTCAATATTTATCTTTTCACTTGTTTTTATGGGAAGTGTTACTGTAAATTCAGAACCTCTGTTAATCTGACTTTTTACTTCTATTGTTCCATGCATTCGCTCAACCAATTGTTTCGTAAAAGCCAGTCCTATACCACTGCCTTGTTTATCGCTTTGAGGAGCCTGATAAAATAAATCGAAAATTCTTTCAATATCTTCTTCATTTATTCCTGCCCCGTTATCTGATACTTTTAGCTTTACATCCTTGTGATCACTCGTGATATAAACATTCACCATGCCGTGATTTAAAGTGTACTTTATAGCATTGGAAAGTAAATTTTGAAAAATATCAGTTATGTAATTTGGTACAAAATCCATTTCAATGACTGATTCTTGAGGATTGAAAGAGATAAAAATATTCTTATCGTTGGCAAACAAACGATACCTGTCAATCAATGTCCCGATGAAAGTTACAATATTACCGTTTTTCCATACTGGTTTATCCATTCCGGTATTTATCTTGGCAATATCGAGTAACTGATTAACAAGATTAAGCATTTGCTCGCCTTGTTTTTCGATGGCTGAGAGATAATATTTTCTTTCTTCGAAAATAATATTGGGTTTTTTCTGTAATTGTCGGCTATGGCCTAAGATAATTGTAAGTGGTGTTCGGAATTCGTGCGTGATGTTTGTAAAGAAATTTGACTTAACTTTATCTATTTCACGAAGTGTTTTATTTTTCTTAGTACGTTGCAAAAATGCATACCACACAGTAACTAACAAAGATATCAACAGCATTAATGCCACAGCGGAAGAGGTAAGTATAATTCTTGTTTCGCGTGCCTGTGATTCTTTCTCCCTGTTTAGCTGATCAATAAACTTCAAGTTTTTTTCCCGTTCGTAATTAATCCGAACATCTGTAACCTGATTGTTTTTTTGAATATTTAGAATGCTATCCTGATACATCACACTTAGTTTATTGTTTTCAAGGGCATTTTTATATTGTCCGATTCGGCTGTAGTACATCTCGTACAAGGCATAAACCTCCGATAAATGTTCAGGTGATCTTATCTCTTCAGCGGTATCTTTTGCTCGTACGAGATACTTAAGAGCTTCGCCAAAATTATTCAATTTTATATTAATACGTGAAACTGCCAAACAGGCTTCGAGCCAGTGCCATCTGTCGTCCATTCCATCCATTACGGAATAAGCAGTCCGAAATTCTGACTCTGCTTTGAGATATTCATTTTGATCTTCAAATATCTCTCCAAAATGTGTGTGGCAGAGTCCGATTCCTAACTTAGAACCGATCATTTGGTTTTTAATCATAGAAAGGTCAAAATAATAGAAGGCTGAATCGTACTGTTTCCTCATTTGGAAAATGGCCCCAAGGTTTGCATAGTTAATAGCTTGTCCAAGATCACTGCTAATAGTGACTTCTCCTTTCAGTGCTTCGCGAAATTTACTTTCTGCTTCATCAAAATCGTTTAACGAAAGAGCAATGTTCCCAATGCCATTCAATGCCATTACCCTGTTTTTTTGGTTAACCTCGTCATTTGTATCGTGGAATCTTTCAGTTATTTGAAGAGCCTGATAGTGATAATCAGATGCTTCAGGAAGAACACCAATTCTTCTCAGGTCAGTTCCAATATTATTGTATGCTTGTGCAATATAAATAGTGTCTTTTAGGAGGAGTGCGGCATTTAATGATTGCTGGTGATAATCGATTGCTTTTGAAAAATCAGACATTGCTCGATAACGATTTCCCAGCTCACTACTTGTAATGTAAATAGCGGAATTATTTTTTGACTCAACGTAGCTATCTAAAAGGTACAATATGGAATCGGCAGAAAAGTTTCGGGAAAAAACTTTTTTTTCTAAATCTTCTTTAAAAGAGGTGTTTTCTTCGGGGGTATTTTGAATTTTATCGCACGAAACAATCACCAAGAGCCAAATTAAACAAGTTATTCCTGTTAATAGAATTAATTGTTTACTGAAACAATGAATATGTTTTTCAAAAAGATCCATTGTAGTAGATTGTTGCGCTGATTATAAAATAATTACATTATATGAGGCGCAAATATAATAAAAAAAACCGACGAAAGTTTACTTTGTCGGTTTTTAGTGTATTTTGTCCGTTTTTTTACTCAGCAATAACCTCAAAAGGAATTTCAACCGATACTTCTTTATGAAGTTTAGCAACGGCTGTGTAGCTTCCTACTTCTTTTACCTGATCTTTGATAACGATAAGTTTTCTATCTACCTCAAAGCCTTTTTCTTTTAAGGCATCAGCAAGTTGAATGTTGGTAACCGATCCGAAAATTGTTCCTGTGGAGCTGGTTTTTGCGCCAATAGTAAGTGAAACACCTTCCATTTTGTCGGCCAATGCTTGTGCTTCGGCTCTGATTTGTTCAATTTTATGAGCGCGCTGTTTCAGGTTTTCAGCCAATACTTTTTTCGAAGAATCGGTTGCAATTATTGCTTTTCCTTGCGGAATAAGGTAATTGCGGGCATACCCCTTTTTCACGTTTACTATATCGTCTTTGTAGCCCAAATTCGCTACATCTTCTCTTAAAATTACTTCCATGTTTTTTCCTCCTTTTTATTTCATTAAATCGGTTACGTATGGAAGCAAAGCTATATGACGAGCTCTCTTAACTGCTTGCGCAATACGACGTTGAAACTTAAGCGATGTTCCTGTGATTCTGCGCGGAAGAATTTTTCCTTGCTCGTTGAGGAACTTTTTCAAAAAATCGGGATCTTTATAATCGATATACTTAATACCGTTCTTTTTGAAACGGCAATATTTTTTCTTTTTAACATCTACCGATACGGGAGTCAAATATCTGATTTCTGATTGTTTAGCCATCTTGTTAGTCCTCCTTTTCTTCTAATTCAACTTCTTTTTCAGCTTTAGCGCCTGCTTTTGCCGGTTCCTGAGTGCGAGCTTCTTGCTTTTTTCCGCCTTTGTTGTTTCTTCTCTTTTCAGCATACTCAAACGCAAAATGATCTTGCTTGATGGTTAAGAAACGAATTACGCGCTCGTCGCGACGGAAGTTAACTTCCAATCTGTCAACCACTGACGGATCGGCTTTAAATTCCAAGAAAGTGTAAAAGCCGGTTGTTTTTTTGTCGATGGGGTAAGCCAGCTTACGTAATCCCCAGTTTTCTTCGTTTACAATTTCAGACCCCTGCTCTGTGAGGAGGTTCTTGAATTTTTCAACCGCTTCCTTCATCTGTGCATCAGACAAAACGGGAGTCAAAATGAAAACGGTTTCGTAATTGTTCATACTAAAATGAATTAATAATTAATGATTTAAACCGAAAACTTATTTTTCGGACGGCAAAGATACGATAAAATCATTAAAATACAAAAGGATAGAAGGGATAAATTGTTTTGCAGAACACATTTTTTGCAATGAGCTACTCCACACTTTCCCAAACCCGATAGCGAAGCTCAAATCCCATCGGAATAAAAATTATCATGGGGTCTGTTGTGTAGGGTACCCTTCTTGTTTCTCCGTAGATGAATTTCTCAGTCAGTTCCCCGTCGGGGCAACCCATCCGCGTAGACGCAATTTCACCGTCCGAATCAAAAATCATAAACATGTGGGGAGAAAAATTCAAGTCTCCGGCATCTCCGAAAGTTA
>DCEG01000057.1:30666-50381 GCA_002316835.1 Bacteroidales bacterium UBA1035
GGCAATTGTAATATATAACCGTCGTATTTGTCTTTAGTCAGGTCGAAAGGACGTTTTTCAAAGAGCTCGTTTTCGGGATCGTGCTCAACCCGAGTCATTTCTGTAACTTTCCAAACGTTATGCTTCAATTCAATATCTTTCGGAATATACACAACTGTGCTTTGCGAGCTGTTGTAATCTTGCAAAATCGGCACCCCTCTCACAAACTCAGTGTGCATACTATCCGTTGCACATCCCAAAAGAGTCTGCACCACCTCGCCATCCGATTTAAAAATGTAATTTACTGTGTTTGTTTTTGCAGACATATCTTCTACAAATTCGCCTTGCAAACCATAATCGTTGCATTCATCCACCTCCATTGTTATCCCCGGGACAATCTCAACAATAAATTGAGACTCATCTGGTTTCTCGGGCAGAGAAATGATGTGTTTTTGATAACCTTTCGGATGAGGATATTTTTTTAAAATTTCGGCCATTTCCATCGAATCCAACTGATCTGGATTTTCAGTTGATGTCGATTTTCCTTGCGAACAGTTTGTGAATAAAATTGAAAGTGTAAGCAAGATAAAAAAGTGAAAAAGTTTTCTCATAATAACTGTTTTTAGATTTCGTTATATATTAAACGCTTTCTTATTCAAATAGTTTTATGGTCGTTGTATAAAAAAGTCGTACTTTTGCACTCCGAAACTTGCAAAATGAAAAATATTCACGATTTCGAAATAATGTCGCCTGCCGGTTCATATGAATCGCTGATGGCGGCTATTCAAGGTGGTGCCGATTCCATTTATTTTGGAATCGAAGGATTAAATATGCGCGCCAAATCGTCCAATAACTTCACGATTGAAGACCTGCATAACATTGCCCGTATCTGTAGAGAAAACAACATAAAAAGCTACCTCACCGTCAACACCATCATCTACGACAACGATATGGAGTTGATGCGAAAAGTGGTAAACGCAGCCAAAGAAGCCAATCTCTCGGCAATTATTGCTGCCGATGTGGCGGTGCTGATGTACGCCCGAAGCATTGGCGTAGAAGTGCATTTATCCACACAACTGAACATTACCAACACAGAATCGCTGAAGTTTTACGCCCAGTTTGCCGACGTGGTGGTGCTGGCTCGTGAATTGAATCTCGAACAAGTCACATCCATTCACAAAGACATTGTAGAACAACAAATAAAAGGGCCATCGGGTGAGTTGATTCGCATTGAAATGTTTTGTCACGGCGCTTTGTGTATGGCGGTTTCCGGGAAATGCTACCTGAGTTTGCACGAAAAGGACTTATCGGCAAATCGCGGAGCTTGCAACCAGATTTGCCGTCGCGGGTATATCGTGAAAGACAAAGACAGTGAGATTGAGCTGGAAATCGACAACGAATACATCATGTCGCCGAAAGACCTGAAAACCATTCACTTTATGAATAAAATGATGGATGCCGGAGTTCGGGTTTTCAAAATTGAAGGACGTGCCCGCGGACCGGAATACGTGCGATTGGTTACTTCGTGTTACAAAGAAGCCGTTCAGGCGTACTGCGACGGCAGTTTTTCGCAGGAAAAAATTGACGTGTGGAACGAAAAGCTGGCAACGGTATTCAATCGTGGTTTTTGGGACGGATATTACTTGGGACAACGACTGGGTGAATGGACACATCGATATGGTTCAGGCGCTACTAAACGAAAAGTTTACGTGGGTAAAGCCATTAAGCATTTCGGGAATATCGGGGTAACGGAATTTCTGGTAGAAACACAATCGATAAAAACAGGTGATGAACTGTTGATAACCGGTCCTACTACCGGCGCCATTTTCTTAATGGCAGAAGATATTCGTGTGGACTTAAAACAAGTTTCTGAAGTCGTGAAAGGCGATCATTTCTCAATAAAAACTCCCGAAAAAATCCGTCCTAACGACCAGCTCTATAAAATGGTAAAGGATGAACGCAGAGGAACAGCGCACGAGCGATAAGACTATGCTTCGCATTCATTATCCTTGCAATGCAACGGAATAATTTGCCGGTTCACAGCCAGTTGCATGTAAAGCAATTGTCCTAATCGGGTGATTTTCAAAAACCAAAAAACGGGAATAAACAACCAAAATAGTGGAATTCTAAGAAAAAGCCGATAAAGAGAACCGTATCCGTATTTCCATTTTCCTTTGGAAACGGAAGCCAGTTGTTCTTCTGCCAACTTCAAATCCAATCCATCAACGTTTTTTGTGTGACTTTCGTTTCTTAACTCTTTACTCGAAATAAGGTTAAACCAGTCCAACTTATGAGCCAAGTCCATAAACCGGGTACAGTTTCTACACCAATTGTCGTAGTATATAGTCATTTTGAAAGTTGTTTAAAAAAATCCCAAATCACAATTCCTGCCGTAACCGAAACGTTAAGCGAGTGCTTTGTTCCGTATTGCGGAATTTCGATACATCCGTTTGAAGCATCAATTACTTTCTGTTGAACTCCGTGCACTTCGTGACCTAGGATGACGACATATTTTTGATTTTTATCGAGTTGCATTGTTTCTAACGAAATACTATTCTCGGCTTGTTCGATGGAGAAAATGGTGTAACTTTCGGCTTTCAGTTCGTGAAGGGCAGATAGCGTATCTTCAAAATACCGCCATTTCACCGAATCTTCCGCACCCAAAGCGGTTTTGTGGATTTCGGCATTGGGCGGTGTGGCAGTAATTCCGCACAAAATAATTTCTTGCACACGAAAGGCATCGCTGGTGCGAAAAACCGAACCAATATTGTGCTGGCTGCGCACATTATCGAGCACAACTACCAACGGAATTTTCTCTGCTTCCTGAAATTCTTCTATGCTGATGCGGTTGAGTTCTTCAACGTGAAGTTTTCTTCTGTTTGTCATTGTTGTTTTTTTATTTCTCCGGTTTTATCACAGTCCGCACCGCGAACCAAATATGATGCAAAAAAGTGGAGATTTGTCCGTAATATTTTGCCATAATCCGGTAACGCTCTTTTAGCGATGCTTTTCGGTTGTTAGTCGTCATGCCTTCGTTCAGGTAATTGATAAGCGTGAGATGCGTGTTGTGAAAAGATTTTGACTTTTTCATCATCCGGATTGCCCAATCGAAATCGGACGAAAAACGATATTGCAAATCGTATGGCTCAAAAAGCGAACGTTTCACGATAAATGCCTGGTGGCAAACTAACATTCCTTGCTTAAAACTCGTCCACGAAAGTGATTGAGGTGCGTTTAGGCGGCGCATGTGTAAGAATTCCCCCTCGTTATCCACAATTGCTGTTTCACCGTATATTATATCCGGCAACTTTGTTTCCGAAATGGAATTAAAAATTTTTTCCACAGTATCTGATGCAAAAAAAGTGTCGCCGGCATTCAAGAAACACAAATAATCGCCCGATGCCATTGTCGCGGCTTTGTTCATCGCGTCGTACAAACCGTTGTCCGGCTCGCTTATCCACTTCAATCTCGGATTTTCGTATTTTTGTATCAACGAAATCGTTCTGTCTTTCGATTTTCCGTCCACTACTATATGCTCGATATACGAATACAATTGTTTCTGCACACTTTTCAATGTGCGCTCCAACGTTTTTTCAGCGTTGTAGGTGACGGTAATGACAGACAACTTTTTCATTTTCGGGCATATATAGCGATAAACGGGGACAAAAACTTACCTTTTATCGGGAAAAATTTAGATGCGTAGCTAAGCATCTTCACTATCTTCTTAAAACGTCTGTTTTCCGGTTTTGGTTCCAACCAAAGTATTGGCTTACCTACATAATCAATGGAAACATCATGTAAATCAAACGATTTTATAATATTTTTCAAATACGAGATTTCCATAGAGTTCAGGTTGTGAGAATTCAGGTTCTCTTTATCAAGCCATTTTTGTATCTTACCGTTTAATCCCAAAAAGTTAGGAATGAGAATAAGCAATTGTCCATTTTCAGAAAGTAAATTGACGTGACGTGCAATTACGTCTTTTGTGTTTTGGAAGTGTTCGATAAAGCCTGACGAAAATACAACATCGTATTTTCTTTCTGAGGAAAAATTAAAAAAATCTGTATCAATGCATTGGATTGTGTTTTCCGGAAGATCATTGATATGCTCAAATTTACGAACAATATCGGTGTTCATGTAAAAATCCAATACTGTAATGTCTTTAATGCCGTGCTTGTAAAAATACGCCGCGAAAATACCCGGAAAACCGCCAATTTCGATAAAACTTTTACCCGAACTTAGCCTGGGCATAAATTTCTTGAAAACCACCTTCCTGGGAACTTTGTCGAACTGATAATTCTTCCAGTAGGCTTTCCAGTGCGACTGGTCAGTAATATTATTGGTGTTGTTCTCCATAGACCTTTAAATAACGACCGGCAACTTCTTCCTGTGAGTATTCTGTCAACACCTTTTCCCGGGCATTTATTGCAAAATTCTCATGGTCAGCCTCAAAAAGAGTCCACAAGAGCCCGTTGGCCAAGTCTTTAGCATTTTTATATTCTGCAACGTAGCCGTTTTCCTTGTGGGTGATCATTTCCGGAATTCCTCCGATATTAAAGCCAACACAAGGTGTTCCGCAAGCCATAGATTCCATTATTGTATTTGGAAGGTTTTCTTGTAACGAAGGTGTCACAAAGACGTCAGCAGCGTTGTACAGATCGGGCATTTTGTCGGGGTCAATATATCCGATATTCACAGATAGACCAGGTAATTGTTGTGCAATTTCATCGCCTTTTGCCCCGGCAATTAAAAACATTATATTCTTGTCTTCAATTGTTTTAGCCGCTTCAATTAAATAGTCCATTCCTTTCCGCTTGTCGGAAGCCTTTGCAGCAGCGAACAGAATTATTTTTTTATCGGTTGGCAAGTTAAATATTTGTTTCGATTCAGCTCTATCTTTTGGAAAATATTGCCGTGTATCGATGGGGTTGGGGATGGATACTATTTTGTGGCCTTTGGTTAGGGGGCTTTTCTCAGCCAGATTTCTCAGCCAGTTGCTGCAAGCAACAAAACGTATCATTCCATGAGTAAAAACCGATTGTTTACTCTTAAATATTCTGTAGGACAGATCGTTCTTCGATGCTGTTTTCAGGTAAGGGCAATTTCCACAGGATTGATGGAAGTGTGTGCATGTTCCGGCGTGGTGGCAAATTCCGGTAAACGCCCACATATCGTGCATTGTCCATACCACTTTTTTGCCGGAGGCAAGAATTTTCCCGATCTCGCCGATAGACAACATCCCCTGATTTATCCAATGTAAGTGAATAACGTGGGCTTGTTTGAATTCAGGTGTATCAGTTATGGAAATACCTGTATTAGCAATAGAGATATCGAATAAGTTTTCTCTCGAAAATCGGTTTTTTAGAAATATGTGACCACGTTCTTTATAGAAATTCCACTTATTTTGGATTTTAGAACCCACCTGTATAATATTTTTATTGTCGGAACGTTTATCACGTACCATCATTTTAGCCTCAACACCATGGGCGTTGAGTGCATTCATCAGCCGATAAGCAGCAATTGCTGCTCCACCGTGAATATCAGATGTGCTAATGATGAGAACCTGCATACCTTATTTGGTTCTGAGGAATCTGTTTATTCTCCTTTTAATTTTTGCCCAACGCGAATAAGTTTTCCCGTAATATTGTTCAAAAGCTTTTCGTGCAATTCTGTTTTCCTTTATTTCACCCTGGTCAATATTTAGTTTTTTGCGATACAGGTTGGTACTCCAAACATCATCTTTTCCGCTGTGAATACCGCTACCATCAAGTCCGATATTTTGAACCATAGACTTTCCCGCATTCAGTGAAAGCATATTGTTAAGGAACAGAGATGCGTACCAGCGGATAGCCCACGAGTTGTTAACACCATTAATCTGTCGTTTTAACATACGGACAAATGGATATTTTCCGTTGAAATCAAACGATTTGGTTAATTTTCTCTTTTTAATTTCATCAAGCAGTTCTTTTCCGTCCGGATTAAATTGCTTCCAGGCACGTTCCCAAGTTGCCCATCCCCAGCTTCCGACCCATTTAATCAGAAAAGCATCCGGAAGATTGGCTATCGGGAAGCAATATCCGTGAATATGACCAATACTCTCTTCATCCTGAAACTTTTCTAAAGCTTCGTTCATAAAAGTCAGAAAATAACGGGAAGTGACTAAATCATCTTCCAGAACAATCACCTTTCCGTATTCTTCAACAACTTGTGTTACGCCCTCTATAATATTTTTAGCCAACCCAAGATTGTGAGTGTTTTCGATAATATGAATTTGCTTGAACCCATCAACGGAATTAATTATTTCGCGCACTTCCAGCACATCTTTCTTATCGGAATTATTTTTGTACCCATCGGAAAAAATAAACAGTTCACTTTCGTTGCACAACTCATTATTAAGCAAGGCTTCCAGCGTTTGTCGCGTGTGAGCCGGACGATTATAAGTGAAAAGTAGGATGGGGGCGGGCTGCATTGTTAAAAATCAATTTTTGAAGATAAAACATTTCGACGGAAAACGTCTAAGTTTACTGTTACACCTACCTCAATACCTTTTCGGATTAACTCATTTTTAACGGTTTCGTATGCCAAATCGGGATGATTATTATCGCCGCTCAGGTGGCAGAGCCATATATTTCGGAGATTGGATGAATAGTTGTTTGCCAGAAACTCAGCTGTTTCCCGATTGCTTAAATGTCCCGAACCATTACTGATACGCTGTTTCAGAAAATAAGGATAACGTCCGTTATTAAGCATTTCTTCGTCGTAATTACTTTCTATGACCAAATGATGGGCTTTACAGATGTAATATGCTACCTCATCGGAAATATTTCCGACATCGGTTGCCAATGTGAGTTTGTGACTCCCGAACTCGAAAAAATATCCGGCATTATCGCTGCTGTCGTGCGGTACATCAAAAGCTGTAATTCTGAAATCCTCAATCTGGAATGACTCTCCTTTTTCAATAACTCGTTTGGTTGTACCGTTAATTGTGTTTTTAACAAGTGGACAATTACGGATGCCCTTGTGCACTTTTTCGGTTGCATAAACCGGGATATTGAGTTTTTCAGCCAAATAAGCAGCCGATTTTATATGATCGTAATGGTCGTGAGTGATAAGAATAGCATAAATGGTAGAAAAATCGATACCGTGTTCTGCCAAACGTTTTTTTATAACACGCGGCCCCAATCCGGTATCGATTAGCATCCCGTAATGACTATTGCCTAAATAGTAACAATTGCCACAACTGCCACTGCTGAGGCTGAAAAACGAAAATCTATCGGATGAAAACAGGTTGTATTGCATATTCAGATGCAAAGATACAGAGAATTTGCGACTTACCCCTAATCCTCTAAAGGGGACTTTTGCATACGAAGTTAAATTTTGCCGTAATTGTCTTGGATCTTTATTCTTGGTACTTTAAGTCTAATTATTGAAATCCTCAAAATACCGTGTAATATGTTCGTGCAAATGCACACGATCACGTCCCATCATGTTATGTCCGTGTCCGGGATAGACAAAAAAATCGGGATGTGTGCCAGCATTTATAGAAGCTTTCAGAAACTGTAAACTGTGTTGCATCACTACTGTTGGATCCTCGTCACCGTGTATGATGAGTAGTCTCGATTTCAGCCTTCCGGCTTTATTTAACAAGCTTGATTCTTTGTAGCCATCGGGATTTTCCTGTGGTGTGTCCATATACCGTTCTCCGTACATTACTTCGTAATATTTCCAATCTATCACGGGACCACCGGCAACACCCACCTTGAATACATCGGGATAACGTAACAGCATATTTATCGTCATAAAACCGCCGTAGCTCCATCCATGAATGCCCATTCTATCACTATCCACATAAGGGAGCGATTTCAGAAATTCCACGCCACGCATTTGGTCTTTGGCTTCTTCCACTCCGAGTTGGCGATGAATAACGTCTTCGAAATCACGCCCACGATATGTAGTTCCCCGATTGTCCATCACAAAAACGATATATCCCTTTTGTGCCATATACGTTTCCCATCCTCTCGAATCATAACGCCAGCTATTTTGGACCATCTGCGAATGCGGCCCGCCATACACGTAGACTGCAACTGGATATTTTTTACCTGCATCGAAGTTTACTGGTTTTATCATTCGATAATATAAATCGGTAGTCCCGTCAGCAGCTTTTAGCGTTCCGAGTTCAACCGACGGCATATTTATGTCGACAAAGGGGTTAGTTGCTGATGCGATTGTAACGACTTTTTCGCTTTTTGTATCGATAAAGTCCACTTTTCCGGGATTATCATTAGCCGAGTAACGGCTGACCAAATATCTTCCGGATTTACTTACAGCAGCATTACGTATTGCTGAAACAGAATTGTTTTCGGTAACTTGGACGGTAACATTAGGGTTAATAGCAGCATTGTGCATCCCCGAAGTAGTGGTATGACGTTTGATGTTTCCTTTTTTTAAATTAACGCTATACGTGTGTCTCTCGATGGGTGAAGGATTAGTGGAAACGAAAAACAGATTTTGTCCCTTTTCATCGAAACCGATAACATCGGTAACTTCCCAGTCACCACTGGTAAGCTGTTTCACCAATTTCCCCGAAATATCGTAAAGATAAAGATGATTAAAACCGTCCCGCTTACTTTGCCAGATAAATTGATTGGGATTATTTCTGACAAACAAGACCGGATTTTCAGGTTCCACGTATTTCGGATGTGTTTCTTCGAAAATCGTTTTATCGAAGTTGCCCGTAACAGCATCGTACCGGTTGAGTTTCATATGGTTTTGTTCCCGGTTGAGTTCCGCAATGTAAATGGATTTTTCGTCTGGACTCCAGGCCACATTCGTCAGAAATTTATCTTTGGGCTCTCCGGTTTTCAAGTAAACGGTCTGTCCGCTTTGCAAATCGAAAACTCCGATGGTTACTTCGTGACTTTTCTCGCCGGCCATCGGGTATTTGATGCTTTTTTCGGTAGCGATTCGGGTAGAAATATCCACAATCGGATAATCGGTCACCATAGTTTCATCCATTCGATAAAAAGCCAGTTTATTGCTGTTTGGCGACCAAAAGATTCCGCCTTTTATTCCAAACTCATCGCGATGCACCGATTGCCCGTAAACAATTCCTTTATTTTCTTCAGAAGAAACAGCTGTTTCGCGGCCTGCTCTGTCAGTTATAAAAAGGTTGTTGCCTTTCGTATAGGCCATATACATATTGTTTGGCGAAAGTTCTCTGTTATCGCTGCTTTCGGGAAAATATATGTGTGAAATCACTTGTTTGTCATCCAAATCGTAAATCCCTACGCCGTTGGATGTGTGAAATATAAGGTTATTATTCCCCTCCCTATCAAAAATCACGTGGGAAACTGTGCCCTTCACATCGTTACTATTTTTGAGTATTTCGTTGAGTCTGAAAGCAAAATCTTTTTTGGATGGATTTGCCGGATTCACCTTAAAAACAGAATCTCCGTTAATTAGAATCAACTCATTTCCATGCCACTGAAATTGTTCAATAATTCGCGGATAATAATTGTAATAATCTTTTCCGCCGGGAATAAGTTCATCTAATGTAAAATGTTTGTTTTGCTGGGCGGATAATGTGCTTGAGAAAACAAGCAATAGAATAAGGAGAATGTTTTTTTGCATAATGTATCTTTTGTAGATTGGGATGACAAATTTAGTAAAAAAATCATCGAATAGGGAATAGTTTTTCTGTTATCTAACCCTTCCCCCCGCCAATTGTCGGGTTACTTCCCTTGCATCACAAGGGAAGAATGGCGTAAGTCAAATATTTAACTGACAGAGAATATTCTTAGCCCGCAACTGTCCCTTTTTTCAAAGGGGACGAGCGAAGCGGAGGGGTTAAAAAACAGTAATCCCCTTCAAACGCCACACCGTTTCGTTATAATCATCCACCATCTCTTTTACCACTGTTTCTGCCGAAACAATTTCCCTAATCATCGATGCAATTTGTCCGATTTCCAATTCGCCTTCCGACAAATCGCCTTCAAAAATCCCTCGTTTAGAACGTCCACGTCCCAACAACAACCGAAGGTCGTCGGCCGATGCTCCCTTATCTTCCAATTCCTGTACCTGACGGTAGAAGTCGTTTTTAATCATTCGCGTTGGACTCACTTTTTTCAGGGAAAGTATAGTATCGCCTTCGTTGAGCGAAATACATTTTTGCTTAAACTCATCGCTGGCAGAACTTTCTTCGGTAAGTGCAAAGCGTGTGCCAACTTGCACACCTTCGGCACCAAGTGCAAAAGCTGCAGCCATACCTTCGCCCGAAGCGATTCCACCGGCGGCGATGAGAGGCAAATCAATGGCTTTTCGCACTTGTGGAATAAGCGTTAATGTGGTAGTTTCTTCGCGACCGTTGTGTCCTCCCGCTTCAAAGCCTTCGGCTACAACAGCATCTACACCGGCTTCGGCACATTTTATCGCAAATTTAGAACTCGACACCACGTGTGCGATGATAATTCCTTTGGCTTGTAGTTTCGATGTCCACGTTTTTGGATTTCCTGCCGATGTGAAAACAATCGGAACCCGCTCATCTATAATAATCTTCATTATTTCCTCGATTTGCGGATACATCAGCGGCACGTTCACACCAAACGGTTTATCGGTTGCTGCCTTGCATTTTTGAATATGCTCTCGCAATGTTTCGGGATGCATCGACCCTGCGCCAATCAATCCTAAACCTCCGGCATTACTTACTGCCGATGCCAATCGCCACCCGCTGCACCACACCATTCCGGCCTGAATAATGGGGTATTTAATGTTGAATAAATGGGTAATTCTGTTATTTTTCATATGATTAAAACTATTATTTTCAAAGGTATCATATGTAACTCGCTTTAATCATTATCATAGGTGTGATTGATTTACATGCTCGTTTCATAATGGAGTACAAAGATAATTGTTTTTGTGATACGGGATTTGGGCAATCGATGGTAAATAAAGCCAAAGGCATCGTTTACCATTTCGATTTGGAAATCGCATCACCCAAGCTTTCTCAACCACGCATTTATAAACGTAATTTCTATTTGTGAAAAATGTGGCGATAACGCCGCGAAAATCGAAATATTCTCGTCCTTATCTTTTAATATTTTCACCGCTTTTTCGTATTGCTCAACCGATACGAAACGATGCAAATCCAATGTGCCATCCACCACAAACCGGGCCAGATGTACGGCAATGGTCGAAGATTTCAAATTTCTCTCTTCGGCAACTTCCGCAATGGTCTTTCCTGATTGAAACAGCGATAACGATTCAAGAGCACTGTCACCTTTTTTCTTGGCCGGTTTTTTCTCTTTTTCCGGTTTAAACAACATTTCCATCCGAGAACCAATTCCACGGTCTCGACAATACTCATTGATTTCATCCAAAAAAGCATCGCCATATTTTTCGGCGGTAATTTTACCGAAACCGTGTATGTGCAACAGTTCTTTACGTGTGAGAGGCAGGTACTCAGCCATTTCGACAAGCGATTTGGTTTTAGCCACAATATACACAGGCATACCAATCTGCTCAGCAATGTGGTTACGGGTCTGAGTAAGAGTGCGTAACAAATCGGGATGCCTGGATGTGATTTTTTCACTATGCACAGTTGCATACGCTTTGATGGATGGCGGCAGGAAAACGAAACTTTTGCGAAGCGAGAAATAACTTTCCACAGAGAAATCGGCTTTTAATTCTTTAATCAGATGCTTTTTCTGTGCTGCAAGGGTATAAAGAGCCAACAGGTCGCTTTCGTACTGACGGGCGTTGCTTCTGTTATCGGTTGTGGCAGGCGATGAAGCGACTAATTTCAACAAATCATCCAACTCTTCCGAGAAATAAGCCGAGGATGCTTGCAACCGTTCTGAAAGTTTTTGGATGTCGTTTGCAGAAAGAATATTATTAAGTTGTGTACGAAACTTTTCAGATACATCGGCCAGTTGCATCGTTTTTTGTTTCACTTCCTGCAAAAAAGGAATGGTTTCATCGTTAAACGATTCTGAAACCTTTTCGGTATCAGTAAGCAGTTCGTGCGCTATTTTGCGCAACGGCGAAAAGTTGTATAAATTCAACAACAACTGCATTTTGTATTGTTGTTGCGATGTATCGAATTGCGATGACAATTCATCCCGCGAATGCTGTGTTTGAGAAAAGCTTCGTATTTCGGCCTCATTCAGCAAACAATCGCTCCCGATATGGCTTTTCAGCACCAGCCCTTCCAGCGTGCGGCATCGGCTAAGCGCTACATAAACCTGCCCGGCAGCAAAAGCCGATCCGGCATCCACCACAACTTTATCAAACGTAAGTCCCTGGCTTTTGTGGATGGTAATTGCCCACGCGAGGCGCAAAGGCAGCTGCGTAAAAATACCGTCAATTTTCTCTTCCAGTTGGGTGGTCTCCTTGTTTACGGTATAACTCATATTTTCCCAAATCATCGGCGAAAGTTCTATGGGTTCAGCATCGCCGGGGCATTGCACCGTAACGTAACCATCGTGCATCTCCGTTATCACGCCAATTTTCCCGTTATAAAACCGCCGTACCGATTCAGTATCGTTTTTCATAAACATCACTTTAGCGCCCACTTTCAATTCCAACGTTTTTTCCACGGGAAAATTTCGTTCGGGAAAATCGCCTTTTACAACTGCTTCGTATCTACGAACGGGCGATTTTATCTTTGCCAGTTCTTCGGCATTTATGGCATCGGCTTTGTAATTATGCGTGGTAAGAGTGATGTAAGTATCATCTTCGTGCGGACGAAAAGCAGGATTATATCGAGTTTGCAGCAACTTTAATCCGTTTTCGGAGAGTGCACTATTTCGAACTTCGTTAAGCAGCGAGATAAAAGTTTGGTTACTTTGCCGGAAAATAGTATCGAATTCGATGTGCAACAACGGTGTTTGCTGCAACACGTGGCTGTTGAAAAAGTAAATTCCCTTGTAGAATTGCGAAAGAATTTGCCATTCATCCTGTTTAGCCACAGGTGAAAGCTGAAACATATCGCCAATAAATATCACTTGTACGCCGCCGAAAGGTTCATCGGGGCGATAACGCACGTGCCTTAATACCGCATCCATCGCATCCAGTACATCGGCACGAACCATACTTATTTCATCAATGACCAGCAGTTCCAATTCGCGTAACACGCTGCGTTTTTGCCCGAACATTCTCAACCTGGCAATTAGTTCTCTTCGTCCTTCAGGCGTTGGAATAAAGGGAGCAAAGGGCAGCTGAAAAAAAGAATGCATCGTGGTTCCGCCAGCATTGATAGCTGCCACACCGGTAGGAGCAACCACGGCAATTTGCTTGGGCGATTCTTCTTTCAACCGGTGTAAAAACGTGGTTTTGCCCGTTCCAGCCTTTCCGGTGATAAATAAAACACGATTGGTTTGAAGGGCAAAGTCACGGGCAAGTTGATATATGGACATAATATTTAAGATTTACAGAAACAATTTACTTCTTATTTCTAATTTTCTCAGTTTCATATTTCACAAAGGTATAAAATAAAGGTTTTTTTTACCCTATTTTCAAATAAATGCATTTTAGTTTTTTTTCATTCTGTTGAAATTTATTAGCTTTGCAAGTTCAACGTATAGATTTTAGCATAAACTACTTTGTTTAAATTATGAACGTATTAATTATTGGCTCCGGTGGACGTGAACATGCCTTTGCCTGGCGTATGCGTAGCAGCAAGTATCTCAATAACTTGTTTATTGCGCCCGGAAACGCGGGAACTGCATCGTTAGGAACAAACGTAGCCATCTCTCCTACAGACTTTCAGGCATTAAAATTATTTTCTCTGGAAAATGATGTGGATATGATTGTAGTCGGGCCTGAAGATCCGCTTGTAAGAGGAGTTTATGATTTTTTCAGAGATGATGAAGATATTTGTCACATATCTGTTATTGGTCCTTCTCAAGAAGGGGCTCAATTGGAAGGTAGTAAGGATTTTGCCAAAGCATTTATGAGTCGCCATAACATCCCGACTGCACAATACAAAACCATAAAGCTGGGGAATATTGAAGACGGAAATCGTTTTCTGGAATCACTTCAACCGCCCTATGTGTTGAAAGCTGATGGATTGGCAGCAGGAAAGGGAGTCCTTATTATTGATGACCTGAACGAAGCCAAGCGCATACTCTGGGAAATGTTGAACGGGATGTTCGGTGCGGCAAGCAACAAAGTGGTTATCGAAGAGTTTTTAAAGGGTATTGAATGTTCGGTTTTTGTGCTGACGGATGGGAAATCGTACAAAATCCTACCTGTGGCTAAAGATTATAAACGCGTGGGCGAGGGTGATACCGGATTAAATACCGGCGGCATGGGCGCAGTGTCACCCGTTCCGTTTGCTGATGCGGAATTCATGAAGAAAGTTGAACAGAAAATAGTTATCCCTACGGTCAACGGGATCAGAAAAGAAAGAATCGATTATAAAGGTTTTATTTTTCTGGGATTGATAAATGTTGATGGTGAGCCTAAGGTGATAGAATACAACGTTCGCATGGGTGATCCTGAAACGGAGGTGGTGTTTCCACTTATAAAATCGGATATTCTGGATCTTTTCGTAAGCGTTGCCACTGAAACGTTAGACACTAAGACACTGGAAATCGATAATCGATTTGCTACAACCGTAATGATGGTTTCGGGCGGATATCCGGAGAATTATGAAAAAGGAAAAGTCATCTCCGGTGTGAAACAGATAAAGGATTCTGTTGTTTTTCACGCCGGAACGCAGTTGAAAAATGACGACACAGTTACATCGGGTGGTCGGGTTATAGCCGTAACTTCCTATGGACAAACAATGAATGAAGCACTGGAAAACTCCTATAAGAATATCGAGAAAATTTCATTCGAAAACAGTTATTACCGAAAAGATATTGGCTTTGATTTAAGATAAAAAATGAACACACTGTTGGTTCGGAACTTCAAATCTTATTTTGTGGAATCACGGTTTATTTCACTTGTGGTTTCTATTGCGGTGATTGTATTGCGTTTTTTGATGTTCTTAAAAAGGGGATTGCCCGATTTTCCCATAAATAGCACTAATTTTGTCTGGCCTTACATCGAGTTCGTATTCCAACAGTATCCAATTGTCTCGTTTTTATCGAGTACTCTCAGCGTATTCATCATCTCGTATCTTATTTCTGAGCTAAATATCCGATATGGTGTTATTCGCATGAGAACATCCATGCCTTTTTATATTCCGCTGATTCTTTTCAGTGTTCATCCGTTTTTTCTGAAAATGACACCCGATTATCTCGGACTTATTTTCATTTTATGGTCGTTGTTCCCGTTGCTGGCCTCATACCAATATCATCATTCACACCGATACGCATTTCAGTTTGGTGCATTAATGGCCATTGCCGGAGCCTTTCAAATCTATGCTTTGTTGTTTCTGCCCTTGTGGTTAGTCGGATTATCGGCGATGGGGGGAATGGGATTCAGATCTTTTGTCGCGTCAATTTTTGGGATAATCCTGGTTTTTTGGATCGTTTTTGCTTTATACGTGTTTGGCGATAATATCGCCGGATTTGTTGATCCCTTCAAACGTTTTTCAGAAATTTACGATTTCACTCAAATTCCCGGTTTTTCGGTGCCACAATGGGGTTTCATCGGAACCCTTTTACTTTTTGTGTTTTTCTTTATTATTGCTGATAACAAACAGATTACAAGAGAACGAAGTTTCACTAAAAAGGTATTGATTTTCGGTACTTCAATTATCATATTTTCTATTCTCATGCAGGTTTTATACCTGAATCAAACGTTGTTTTGGCTTTATGTTGTAATGGCATTTCTCTCCATCATTATCGCACATTTTTATACTAACACAATATTAAGATTGGAAATCTTATCATACTTCCTTATTTTGATATTGTTGGCCTTTTACTATAATCTGAATTTTTTTACCAATTTGTCGCCTTTTTAACAACAAAAATCGCTGTTTTTTTGTTTTAAAGTAAAACAACAGACGATTATGAAACAATCAGCATTACAATTACTTATTGTTCTGTCAGTCGTTCTAGGATTGACAACGTGCGGAACATCTCAAATGACAGCTGAAAAAGAAGCTATCGCCAACGAAGTGAATCAGCGGATAAATGATTTCGATTTTACGTTTAAAGCTACCTACGCCTATCCTACCGGATTCGGATCCATTTATCTGTCGCCTTATTACGATGTAAAAGTGAATCCCGATACTGTTAAGGCATATTTGCCCTACTACGGTCGTGCATATGTGGCACCCATGGATCCGAGTGAAGGAGGAATAAAATTCACCAGTACAGATTTTGAATATCAGGTAGTACCCGGCCGGAAGAAAGGAAATTGGCAGGTGAATATCCACACACGTGATACCGGACGCGATATATTCTTGTATTTTGATATCTGGGAAAATGGATCTACCAGATTAAACGTTACGGATACCAACCGGCAACCTATTTCGTTTCAAGGAGATATTGAGACCGGCAAGAAGGAATAATAAATAAGAAAGTAATAAACACCGGTTTATTGTGTGAAATTTGTTGTAAATCCTATCGATAGTAACCGTTCTCATTTTATTGGTGAGAGAACACTTGTTGCAGAGTTTGAAATAAAATAACTGTTTTTTATCCGCAAGGCGATATGTAATCGCCGTGCGGGACAAACCCAAAAAAAGCGCTCCGAAAAATCGGAGCGCTTTTATTAGATATCGATAAAGATACCGATGCATTTACGCGTTCAACGATACACGTTTGAAAACGGTTACGGTTAACTCTTTATCGTTTTGTTTCAGGAATTGCTCAATAGTCAGCTTGTTGTCTTTAACATACTCTTGTTGCAACAAGGTAGATTCTTTATAGAATTTCTGTAAAGCGCCTTCGGCGATTCTGTCTAGCAAGTTTTCCGGTTTTCCTGCTTCGCGTGCTTTCTCGCGTGCAATTTCCAGTTCTTTTTCTTTAACGTTTGCCGGAATTGTGTCGGGAGTAACCGAAATCGGGTTCATAGCCGCTACCTGCATTGCCACGTCTTTTGCCACATTCTCAGCAACGTTTTCTTTGTTGAAACCAACAATGGTAGCCAGTTTATTACCCATGTGGATATAAGAAACCACCGACGGAGCAGAAATGTGTTCAAAATAACCCAATTCCATTTTTTCTCCGGTAGCACCTATTTTGTCCATAATTAATTGCTGAACAGTTCCGTTGGGAAGTTCCACTTTCAACAAATCGTCCAATGTTTCGGGTTTATATTCGATAGCTGCATCCAGTATTTGTTGAGTCAATGCGATGAATTCTTCGTTTTTAGCAACAAAGTCGGTTTCGCATTGCAACGCTACCACTGCAGCGTAGTTTCCTTGTGTTTTTGCAAGCACACAACCTTCACTTGCTTCGCGATCTTCGCGTTTGGCGGCAACTGCCTGTCCTTTTTTACGAATAATTTCCATCGCTTTGTCAAAGTCGCCGTTTGCTTCGTTTAATGCACTTTTGCAATCCATCATTCCCGCACCTGTCATTTTGCGTAAATGTTGGATATCTGCCATTGTAACTGCCATTTTCCTATATTTTTTAATTGTTTGCTTTTTTAGAATTCAGATATCAGACTGCTCAGCCTGCCGCCTGGCAGTTCGCTGACAGATTTCAGACTTTCAGACATTTAAATTACCAAATATCTATTATCTGTCTGTCATCTGACATCTGTTGTCTGTATTTATTCTTCGTCTGCGTCTTTAGCGTATTTGCTTACAACCGATGCATTGATGGCATCTTTGTCTTCTTTCTTAACGCGTTCTTTTTTTGCCACTTTCGATTTTCTCTCTCTCCGCGGAGTTGCTACTGCTTCTTCTTCCTGATCTTCTGCAGCACTTGCATCGGCTTTTTCAACTTTGCGTTCTTCCAAACCTTCTTTCATTGCGTCGCAAAGATATCCGATGATTAAGTCAATAGCTTTTGCTGCATCGTCGTTTGCCGGGATTACGAAATCAATATCGTTGGGATTGGAGTTTGTGTCAACAATACCAAATACGGGAATTCCAAGTTTATTGGCTTCTTTCACCGCAATATCTTCTTTCATAACATCCACAACGAAAAGTGCCGATGGTAAACGTGTAAGATCCTGAATTGAGCCTAAGTTTTTTTCAAGTTTTGCACGTTGACGGGTAATTTGAAGTTTTTCGCGTTTCGATAATGTGTCAAACGTTCCGTCTTTGATCATCTTATCGATATTGCTCATTTTCTTCACCGCTTTGCGGATGGTGGGGAAGTTGGTAAGCATACCGCCAGGCCAGCGTTCAATAACGTAAGGCATATTGATGCTTAATGCTTTTTCTTCGATAACCGGTTTTGCCTGTTTCTTAGTAGCAACAAAGAGCACTTTCTTGCCCGATTTAGCAATTTGTTTCAATGCTGCAGCGGCTTCTTCGGTTTTTGCAATTGTTTTGTAGAGATCGATAATGTGAATACCGTTACGCTCCATAAAAATGTAGGGCGCCATTGCAGGATTCCATTTTCTTTTCAAGTGGCCGAAGTGCGCTCCGGCATCAAGTAGTTGGTCAAATTCTAATTTTGCCATTGTTTGTTTTTAATTTTTTTATTCGTTTACATTCTTTTTCTTAGTCGAATCGCAAGGTAAATCACCGATATAACTGTTTCCGGCAATGTCCTTACAATTTAGATACTAAACGTCATTAAGTGAGCCGAATTATACGGCTCTTATATATCTTTCCGGCAAAAAATCCGGAGAATATATCCAAAAATTAACGTTTCGAGAACTGGAATCTCTTCCTTGCTCCGGGACGACCTGGTTTTTTACGTTCAACAACGCGGGGATCGCGGGTCATAAAGCCTTCGGCTCTTAAAGCAGATTTGTCTTCGGGATTTAACTTCACCAATGCACGGGCAATTGCCAGTCTGGCAGCTTCCGATTGTCCTTTGTAGCCACCGCCTTGCAAGTTAATTTTAATATCGTATTTTTCAGTTACGTTAAGTTTGCTCAACGGTTGTTTTACGATAAACTGCAGAATGGATGAAGGAAAGTAATGTTCGAGTTCGCGTTTGTTGATAACGATTTTGCCTGAACCTTCGCTCATGAATACACGTGCTACAGCGGCTTTGCGTCTTCCAATTGAATTTATTACGTCCATCTTATTATTTGAGTGTATTAATATCTATTTGTTTTGGTTTTTGAGCTTGATGCGGATGTTCATTTCCGGCATACACGTAAAGATTGTTCAGAATGGCATCGCCAAGTTTGTTTTTTGGCAACATACCTTTCACCACTTTGCGAAAAAGCCTGTCCGGGCTTCTTTTCATCAGATCGGCAGGAGTTGATTGTTTTTGTCCGCCGGGATAACCCGAGTGACGATAATAAACCCTGTCTGTCCATTTATTTCCTGTGAGTTCAACTTTGTCGGCATTCACGATAATTACGTTATCGCCACAATCTACGTGCGGAGTAAAACTCGGTTTGTATTTACCCCTGAGTAATTTTGCCACTTTAGAACTGATTCGTCCCAGAGACTGGCCGCTAGCATCTACCAAAACCCATTCTTTCTGAGCCGTTTCTTTGTTTACGGAAATGGTTTTATAACTTAAAGTGTTCACTTTTTATAGTTTTTTTAATCGTTTAATAAAATTAAGTTCGGATTTTCGCTCCCCGTTTTGTCTGGCTAAGGGACTAAATGGCAAATAAAAAGCTATAAATCAAACTCTTAAATAGATAATTTTAATAATCGGACTGCAAAGTTACAATATTTCAAGTAATTAACAAAGAGTTTT
>DCEG01000095.1 GCA_002316835.1 Bacteroidales bacterium UBA1035
AATTTTTAGTGGACACTTGTGAACTTCTTTAATTAACTTCTCTATACAAAGATACATTTTTTACATCAAATAAAAATAATGTTCATAGGGACTTACTCTGATTAATTAAGTCTGAGATCATTCTTACGTTAACTCCGCAATTTTCCTTAATAATTCCACCAATTTTTTGTCGTCTCTTTTTCTAATTTGTAGAAGAAAGTAGACGTTCTAATCACCAGTTCTATTTACAATATTATTCTCTAATATCTCTCTTTCCCTTTTCAATCTCTCCTCCTGCTCAATCAGTTTAGCCCGTTGTTTTACATTTTCTTCAAAAACCTCCACCTGTTTGCGAAGTTCTCTGATTTTCCGGCTGTTCCGGTTGAAATAGAAAAGAGTATCCATGGTGGCAAGATCATCGGCTGTGGCGTTTCCCGTCATTTGGATATAGCGGTATTTCAAATCGTTATCGGAAAGTGTGCTTATTTGGTCTTTCAGCGAATTGACCCAAATGGCTAACGCTAGTGTAATTGCCGACAATGAAAAGAAAGAAGCCATCCCGAATGTGGATGTGGGAGTAAATTCGATTTTCCTTTTTTCCTTCCGGATAAGCGATTCTATTACTGCCAGTTTTTCCGATTGGTTGTGCTGAAAGTTGTCAAACACGGTTGTGAATTCTGAGAAGTCGTTATCATCGTTCTCTTCAGGCTCTTTTTGCCCTATTCTCTCAAGTTGCCTGGCATTGTCGTCCAGTTTTTGGTTGATTTCTTCAAACATCATCAGGATGTTTTCGTTGGTTGCTGTAGTCATAGTTGTAAATTGTTTTATATTTAATTATTTTGTTATTTTATTATTGAATTATTGATTTATAAACGTACCCTGCTTACCCTAACCCTGTTCATTCGGGCAAACTTTTTAGCTCTCATCCTTTTGATGTAATCCGCAAGGGTAGCATCGTAATGCGGGCCGCTTGGCTCGAAAAAGGATGCGAACGTGCTTGCCAGAAATGAGAGTAACGATTCCACATTACCGATCGCTTCGTCCGTTAACGACAGCTGGTTATTCAGCATGTTGTCCAACTGTCTTTCGGATGCCTGCAACACTTGAAGTGCATTGTCTTTGATTTCCCGGTCTATTTTCGAATAACTGCACTCCCTGTCCACTTTGGAACCGTTGATGTTGATACCGTCCTTCTCGAAAATGATCCCCTGGATCTTATTGGTGATTCCGCTCATCTTGAACCGAAAGGTAATACCGTCTTTTTTTAACTGTTTCTCCAATTCTTTCCACGTTTTACTTTTGGGAATGGTTCGCTTCAGGGCATTGTAAATCTCGTACTTGGTTTTGTCGTAACCGATCAACTTTTCCCTGTTCACATTCTCTTTTCTGGGTGCCAGGTATAACCCGTGCTTTTCGGTCAGTTCCCGGCATATTCCGGTGCTCCGGTATTTTTCGTTTTTATCCGAAATCAGTTTCCCGTCGTTAATGATGCGGTTGATGCATAGATGAATGTGCGGATGTTTCGTGTCATGATGCCTGACGATCAGGTATTGGGTGTTTTTTATATCCATCTTCTGCATATAGGCTTCGGCAATCTCCACCATCTTTTCGTTGGTCAATTTGCTTTTGTCCTGCTCGGGAAAATTCAGGGAGATATGCAAGACAGGTTTCTTTATAGTCGGGTGCATGGACGCCTGTAACTCAAAACCTTTTACGGTGAGTTCCTTCGGTTCCATCAGTACTCCTTCGGCTTTCAGTACTTCAGCCTTTTCTTCCTTGCTCATCATATATCCGACAGCGCCGGAGAAGTTGCTTCCTTTCACTATTTTTGCGGTCATGGCTTGATGTTTTTTATCAGTTCCTGTATATCCGTCAACAGTTTTTGTCCGGTTACTTCTATGTGCCATACACCCTGAATGTGTGCTTTGTGGACAAGCTGGTTCAGGTTGTTTCCCATGCTGCTCAGGTGGCGCATGGCATCCGTCTGTTCTTTCGTGAAACGCTGCCTGATTTCTCCGGTGAGGATAAACTCCCGAATGAGATCGCAGCGGTTTTTTCCGGCTGTGCGCGACTTGCTTTTGAGTTGCAAATATTCGTTCGTGTTGAGTTTTAACGAGAGGCGGTACTTACGCTTTTCGGCTAAACTTTTGGCCGGGCGTCCGCCTTTTTTGGATGGATTATTTCGTATCATTTTGATGTTTGTTTTTAGTTGAAAATGGAGACCAACGGGATGAAAAAATAGGTTTCGGGCAGCCCGAAACACAAACTTGCTTCTTACTTTCTTCGTGCTGAACTAATCGCTTTCATCATAGCGGAGATTACCTGTTTTTTCATCTCATTTTGTACGGTCTTTCTAAAATTTTACGGTTTGTTTTCAGAGTTTCATCCGCCTGGTTTTCGGAATAATCTGGGCGGGTTTCTGCCGGATCATCTGCTGTAAAAAGTCGTTTAAATCGTTGTGGCCTGCATACATGTTGGAACAGTCGGTAACGGGCAGTTTCAGATTTTGAAGTTTTTGAACGGCTTCTTTCCCCGATTTGTCGTTATCGAGATAGGCATAAATTTTTGTATGTTTCGATAAAAACGGAATGGCTTTTTTCAGGTTTCCGGTACCGTTAAGCACCACCGCTGATTCCGATGGAAGGCTTTTTTCTTTCATCGGATACAAGGTCAGGTAACTCAAAAAGTCCATGAATCCTTCAAAAAGATTACAGGTTGTTGTGTTGCAGTCCAAGGTTGTTATCGCTTTGGGCGGATAACATCCTTGAAATTGGGAGCTTCGCAGTTCAAATCCGCCCTCGTCGTTTCTGAATCCCAATGCGGAATACTCTCTGCCGTTTACCCGGTAGTAAACGGCTGTGAGATATTCTGCCGACAGTTCACGGGAAATGCCTCTTTCCCTGAGGTAGCTTTCGAGGTGGGGCGGAAGAAATTGTTCTAAACGAATCAATTTCATCCGTCCGACCGATTCCGGTTCGGGAGAAAAAGCGGTCTTGACGGTTAAAGGAAAGTCGGCTTTTTCTTTCAACAGTTTTATTGCTTGTTTATCGGAACAGTTTTGCATTTTCATGACCAGATCGATGATGCTTCCTCCTTCTCCACTACCGAAGTCGTACCACAGATTGGCTTTGTGATCTACTTTAAAGCTCGGATGGAGTTCATCGCGTAACGGACTGTTGTACATTCCGTAACCGGAATATTCTTTGGCGGGATAAATGCCTTTTTCGGCTAAATATCGCTTGATGGATATGGATTTGATTGGTGTATCTGTTGTTTTCATTTTTCTGTTTTTTTGGTTGAGTGATTTGTAAACTTTGAAAGTTTGAGTTTTTTGTCTTACTACATACTACATCGGCTTAACTGACTGACGGTGAAAGAAAAAAGTGTTGTAACTTCTTTTCGGTATCTTGCGACAATGCCCGTTCTTCATACTACACTGTATTTTTCTGTCGTAACGTCGTAGGGTTGTCGCAACTTCGGTGAAAAGAATGTTACGACTGCGTATCTTTTTTTCTTTCAATGTCTTATCCTTTATTTTTATTACTTGTAGTAAGGTAGTAAGCAAAAAGTTCAAGAGTTAAACGGGATGGGTGTTACCTGTTTCAGCAGGTAGCCGTACACCGGCCTGCCGTTGATTCGTCTGCATTCCCGTTTGTAAGAGCATTTTCTTAGGGCTTCGCCCATCAATTTGGGAGAGAGTTTGGTTGAGCTGAAAGGCTCCAGGTACTTTATGATGTCCGTTGTCGTATAAAAACCGTTGTCCCCACCGGTGGACGGTTCTTCGTAGCCCTTGACCAGCATTTCGTATTCCGTGGTTTGCAGCTGAAACTCGTTGTTGGAATAGTTCAGTTCGGTAACTTCGTCTCTGTTGAACCAGTAACGGAATCCCGTTTTGTAATAATGGCAGGCTTGGGCGAAAACTTCATCCATGTCGATGTCTTTCATCCTTTCCATATCGATATGCAAGGCTTCGAACGGAAGGAAACGGCGGCTTCCGGTAGGATCGGTCAGAAAATCGTTCCCGTTTACCGATGCCATGAAGCTTGCGATGTGCGGATATTCTTCGATATAGATGTCGTACGGACGGCGGTATTTTACGAACGGTGCTGTAATGAGGTTTTTCAGCTCATTTTCGTCTTTTTTGTTCAGTGTTCTGAGTTGGTCGTCAATGTTGATGAGCAGATACTCTGCCATCAGCGTTTGCACATCTTTACTCTGCGGGTCTATTTTTCCTGTGAAAAGGTAATTTTGCAAACTGTCGGGACAAAGCTGATTCAAAAATGACGATTTAAACTCTCCCTGATCGCCGGTGAGCACCAGACAGGTGTGATTTCTGCAACCGGAATCGTCCATCGCGTTGGCAACAACTGCCACAAGCCATTTCGTTAGGTAAGGAACCCAATTGTTGGTGTTTCTGACCGTGACACATTCCGACAGTTCCTGGATAGGCGAGCGTTCTTCTTTTGGAGAAAAAGTCGGAAGACTCCGAAAATACTCTTTTATCGGATCCACTTTCGGAGCAAAATTGCTTTTGAGGATGGTTCGGATATTGTCGGGTGAAGTAAAGATTCCACCTTTGCCGTCCAATATCCGCCGGATGGTGTTGATGTCAAACTTGGTGAGTACGGAAAAGGGCTTATTGGATGCCTTTTCTTTATACTCCGTTCTGGATTTGACCGTATTGAACCGAAAGTCGAATTCTCCCCGGAGAAAGTTTTAGATGTGCTCATTTTTGGACTGTTTGCCCGCGTTATGGTCAGTTGCTTTTTCTTTCATTGGTGCAACTCTTAAAGGTGGGCAACCGCTATCCGTTTACTATTTACAAAATCTGTTGCATCCTTGGCGATTTCTTCCGCAGTTTTCTTTCGTCCGTTTTCAATCCATGCGAGCAATTCTTCCTCAAAAAAGTAGAGTTTCTTGCCGTTTTTGTAGCAAGGTATCAACCGCTTCCGCACGAGTGCATAGACGGTGGGCTTGGCTTTCCCGATAAGTTTGCACGCATCATCAATCCCAATCGGCACTCGTTTTGAGCCGACCGAAGACAGTTGCGTCTTTTCTACTAAAAGTTTAATTTCTGCCACTTCGCCAAGCAGGTGCGCTACGGCTTTGGGCAGGTTGTCGAAGGAAATTTCATTTTTATCCATAATGTTTGTTTTTAATGATTACGGTGCAAATGAAATGAGTGATTTCGCTGTGATTAATAACACTTAGAAAAACACAGGGGAAAACACGAGATAGCTTGAAAATTCTATTAGTTTGTAATTTATGTTGATAAGTTGTAAGAAAAATATTGATCTGTTAAAATGGAAATTGTATCTTTGGAAATAGATTTTATTGCGTGATATGGGATGGTTTGGGTGGATGGGCGTAATAAAATTGCTGATATTTATGAGTAGGGCAACTATTGTAAGGAGCAACTCCTACAAGAATATGTGTGAAAAGAAAAAAATAAAAATATGGCAGATTATAGACAACTTGCACAAAATGTGCAAAACCGACTAAATCCAGACAAAGAGGCGCTTCTAGAAAGAAAAATATTTAGCGACCTTTCTGATGCTTCGACAGATATATTAAAGTATATTAAGTTGGCTATGCGTGGTGTAGAACCTGAATACACGCAAAAAAGTAAAGAAGCAGGAGAGAGAGTAAAAGACCATTTGAGACCTCTATCAAACGTTACTTTCAAATATCAAGGTTCTGTTATGACTAATACGCACATTAAAGGGTCGAGCGACATTGACCTTTTGACAATCTGCGATAAATTTTATTCTTGGGACAGAGTTGGAATTGAAAGCGTACTCAACTCATATATAGAAAAATCGAATTATTCAATAAATGCCATAAACAAATTAGAAAAGGAAGTTCAAAACTTCTCTCCCTATTTAGGAACTCCAACTGATGACCTGAGGCAAATCCGGTTAGACAGTGAAAATATTTTACAGCAAAAATATATTCACTGTGACATTTCTAACGGCAAATCGATCAAAATAAAAAATTTGAGTTTAAAAAGAGATGTTGATATTGTTACGGCAAGTTGGTATGATAATGTCAATTCGGTTATTAATGACAAAGATGTGGATTTTAGAGGCGTACAAGTATATGATAAAAATAAAAATGAGAGATTACCTGTAGATTATCCGTTTTTAAGCATTAAACGAATAAACGAACGAGGAAATGAAACTAATGATAGGCTGAAAAAGATGATTCGCTTTTTGAAAAACATAAAAGCAGATTCAAATCAAAATATTGATTTAAGCAGTTTTGATATAAACGCAATTTGTTACGATATAGATACTTCAAAATATATAAGCAAATCATATTATGAATTGGTTTATACCATTTATTTGCAATTGGATAGTATTTGTAAAAACAAAACTCATTCAGACAGAATTGTTTCTGTTGATGGTAAAGAATACATTTTCAGGAATAATGAAAATAAATTATCTAACCTTAAAAAGTTAATGGCAGAAATTACAACAGTATTTGTCGATTTATACAACCGTTAATTATGAAATCAAGAATATTTATAGGTTCTTCAAGTGAAGGGTTATACATTGCAAAGGAAGTTAAGGCATTCTTTGAAAAAGATTATGAATGTTATTTATGGACTGATGATATTTTCAAATACAATGAAAATTTTTTAGATACTCTTATGAAAGAGGCAAGTCTTTTCGATTTTGGCTTTATGATATTTACGAAAGACGATTACACGAAATCACGACAACAGGTTTTTGATACTCCACGCGATAATGTTGTTTTTGAATTTGGATTATTTTTAGGCAGATTAGGAAAAGACAATGCTTTTATTATTCATGATGAAAATGTTAAATTACCAAGTGATTTATTTGGTAATACATTGGTAAGATTTAAATGCAAAAAACAAAATCGAATATTTAACAAAGGTAAATCTACGTTGGATAAAGATTCATTACTTGAAAGTTTGGAAAAATTAAAAAAACAGATAGAAGCAAAAATTCATTTAGGCGTTTTAGGTATGCTTCCTTCTACTGTTTTAGCAATTGGATATTTTAATAATTTCGTACAGCCAATTTGTGAACATCTATCTTCTTCTAATTCAGGAATTGAAATCAATGGAATAAAACATAAACAAGTTAAGTTTAAAATAGTGTTGCCCAAAGATTTAGATTCAGACATAAAAAAGCGAGCCAACACATTTTATAAAGAAAAAAGTTTTGAATTGATTGACATTCCTACCTCAGGGCGACCTTATCCTTTGTTTGTTGCTGTCGATGCAACAAATAATATGCTTATGTTAAGCGATATGCCAACAACATTAAGCGGCATAGATAAGGCAATTGAAATGTATTTACGCAAAGGACATATAGGAAAATCTACTGAACAACAATTATTAGAGGATAGGGAGTTACGTAATTTTGAAACCGTTCTAAAAAATTTGGTCGAAAGCGATGCATATTGTAAGTCGTTTGTAGAAATTGAAAGTGAAAAATAAGAAAAAATAATAAACAACAGTTGGTAACTAGCAGTTTGCTGTAGTGCGAGGTGATGCTCTTAAAAAATTTTGTGGAAATCTGGAAATGTATCGCCCATCAGAACATTTATGTTCCCGTAACCTACAGCAAGCCGCCATCTGTTAGCTCTAAAATCACTCCTACCCCCTCTCCCACACCAAAATCCGCCCCTTCTTCGGGTCATCTTTCAAGTGGCTTTTGATGCTCTCGGGTTCAATTTCATTTAGGTTGTGGGCAAAGACTTTTTTAAGGAACAGGGCAATATCGTCCTGTTTGCTTACATTTAGATATTTCCAGATATTCCAGCCGAAGTGGAATAAATCTAAGGAAGTTAAAGTTTTCACCCGGATAGGCTTAATGTCGCTGAGCGAGAGCTGGAGTGCATACATTTCCACATATCGGGAAAGCAGTGTTAGATCATCGCTTGAAAGGTAGGGTGAGAATTCTTTTTGGGTGTATTGCACGGCAAAATCTCGTTTCGCACGTCTCTTTTCTTCGGCAATTCGTTCCTGTTCGGCTTTTATTTCAATTAAATTTTCTACCGAAACCGGCTTGATTTCAGCAGAAAGTGAAGTGTCCTTTTTTGGAAATAACTTTCTGAACATTCTGTCAAACAGCCCTTCCATCAGAATTGCAAGAACGGCGTAAATAATAAGGCAAAAAGCCGTACTAACCCAGAACACGATATTTGCTGTGAACGTATCTGTTCCTAAGCTGATTACAATCAACCTTGCAAATGCGCCAATCAGCACGCAGGCCACCAACACCGACAAGTAAACCACGATATGTTCAAAATACTTCGACTTCATAGGGTTTATTTCAAGCTGATTTTATTGGCAGACGCCCTTTTCTTTTCATTCACCAAATCGGCGTAAATCTGTGTGGTTGAGACGTTTTTATGCGTCAGCATTTTACTCACGGTGTAAATATCCGTACCCAGAGCAATTTGCAGGGTTGCGAAAGTGTGCCGGAAGCAATGATAAGTGATATGCTTGGTAATTCCTGCGTTTACCACCCACTTTCTCAGCAGTTGGTAAATCATCGCCCGGCGCAAACCCTCAAAAACTTTTCTATCGTGTCGCTCACCACAAAGTTCCAATGCTTCGTCGCAAATCGGCAGCGTGGTTTCAGTTTCAGTCTTTTCGGTGCGTATCCGCATACAGTAACCGCCCTCGGACGCCGGAAGAATATCCTGCCAATGCAGGTTGAGAATATCGCTTATCCGTAGTCCGGTGAGGCACGAAAACAAAGATGCCGATTTCAGAACGGGAATGTCGCAAGGCGTTTTTGCCAAATTTTTCAGCTCATCCAGCGTGAGATACTCTTTTTTCACATCCGTAAGGTCGATGCTTTCAAGATGGTCATTTATATTTTCACGAAACATTCTATCCTTGTGTGCAATCTTCAACAATGCTCTGAAAGTAGAATAATATCCCGCAGCTGAATTTTGGGAAATTTTCAATTTTGTACGTTTAAGCTGATTAGCATCTAGTAAGTAATCCCGAAATTTGTTGCACAAATCCACATTCACCTCACCAAAAGTACATTTTCCTTTCACGAAACTACTGAAGTGGAGATAGACTTTCATCCACTTTTGGTCTTTCTTTTGGGCAACTTCTTTGAAATAAGCCAGAAAATCGGCTTGCTTTTTACTTTTATCCAAAAAATCGTACTCCTCATTGATAAGCGATTGCGTTCTTAATCCACGAATAACTTCTGCTTTCATCAACATATCTTGATTGAATTCACGTTCCGTTTCATTTTTTGGTTTTGCATAAATATAAATGCCCAATGCTTCCCGACGTGTCATCCGCATCGAAAATGGGTCGCGAACGGGCGGATAAAAGTCCAGATACAGACTTTCTTTAGCATCTACTACCGCTCGTTTTCGCAAGGTTACTTTAGGAATTCTAGCCATGATTTATCAGATTATTAAGTTTTCAAATAATTTATCTAATTCGGGTTTTGATATTTTTATGTGTCGCCCTTCTTTTATCTTCGGAATATTGTGCTGTTTCAAATGATAATAGAGTGAATCTCTTGTCAAATTGAATTTTTGCATAGCCTCATCAGTCGAATAAAACTCAGGAACGGCGTATCCTTTTGCCAAATCGAAATGCTTTTGAGAGTAAAACACATTCCTGCCCTCTTTTTTCTTGGGAATAGAGTTTTCAGACACAAACGAATAAATTGCAGGCAGACTGAGACTGTATTTTTCCTGCAAATCCTTTACGCTGTACCAATCTTTGATGTTTTCAAATTCGGAATTTCCTTTCTGAAAATACTTGTCGATGTGTTTTTTGCTGAAAATTGATTTCCCGTTTATCAAGGTTTTCGGAATTTTCTTCTCCCGCACCACTTTATAAATCCAGGTCTCTTTGACGTTGAATTTTTCCTTGATTTCGGACAAGGTGTAAAATTCGGTGACTGGCTTTCTCTCCTTCGATGGGCGAGCAACGTATGCCTGCGAATTATCAAACATTGCATCAATATCCGAGCGACGGATGAAAGTTTTTCCTGCGGTTTGCACGGCTTTCAAAGTATTGTTTTTCAGGTAGCGATAAATCGTAGTACGTCCCACACTCAACAAAATTGCCGTTTCGCTGACCGATAAAAACTCCTTGTCTTTGATTTTTTCGTAGGCATCGCTCAAGGCTTCAATTTCCTTAAGTCTTTTCATACTCAAACCAACATTTTTAAAGATCTTGCCGGTTTTTTCGCTTTTTGCAGCCAGAAGGGCTTCTTCTCTTTTTGCCGATTTATAGGCTTTGGAATTGCAACTGTGCGAGCAATATCGTGTGGTTAATTTCTTTGCAACAAAAGTTTTATCACACCACTCACAGATATTTATTATCTCCATTTTGTTAGCCATAATTTCTACTTTTTTCTGTTCCACTTAGTTCTACCAAAAACCACCAAGTTTCATACTGTTCCAATTATACACCACATAGGCATTCAACAGATGTTAATTGTCATTTTTTCAAAACGCGGTACAAATTCGGTACAAATATAGATATAACATACCACATATATAAGTAGTAACAATATTTTTTAAAACAACAAACCCGCTAAATATTAGCGGGTTGTAATCATTGTTAATTATTTATGATGCTGATAATCAGATATTTATTTACCGATACAGAACTTGCTAAAGAT
>DCEG01000086.1 GCA_002316835.1 Bacteroidales bacterium UBA1035
GTTATCCGTCCAAAAGCCGGAGAAGAGGAAGACGAGGAATTTGTGCTGCAATTTATTTCCACGGGAATGCTGTCTACTGCTGAACTTTCTATTCTACAAGCCGAAAAGGAAACGGAAGTGTATGCCAAACGTGCACGGAAAATGTTTGGATTTGTGAAGAAAATGACCAATATGGACCATAACGATAAAAAGTTCCTTAAACTTTATAACCGTGTGGAAAAATACGAAGATATTTGTGACCAGATGGAAATCGAAATTGGCTCATACTTGAGTAAAGTTTCCGAAGGAAGACTCAGTAATCAAACAAAAGAGCATATTCGTGCTATTCTTCGTGCTGTAACGGAAATAGAAAGCATTGCCGATTCGTGTTGTAATATAGGCCGTCACCTGAAGCGCAAAATGGAAGCAAATGTTGTTTTCGACGAAAATCTCCTTGCTAACATCAACTCAATGTATTCTTTATTGGATAAAGCATATGAAAATATGCAGTTGACGTTGAAAAACCAAAAAATTTCGGAAAAAGAACTACACGAAAGTCAAAATTTAGAAAGTGCCATCAACGATAAACGTAACACATTGAAACGAAAAAATGTGGAAGACCTTAACAGCAATCAATACTCATACCTAAACGGCGTTTTCTATATGGATATTACATCGGAATGTGAACGGATGGGCGATTATATTATGAATGTGATCGAGTCGATAAAAGTAAAATCCAATTGATTTGAATGAATAACATCAGGTTGATTCATTGCTGAAATTGTTTTTTTCCTTATCTTCGTATTTACATAAACGACCGCAACAATGAAGGATAACGACTGGAAAAAACGACTTAATATTGTGTACTCAACTAACCCCGATTACCACTATCAAGGCGATGAAACGGAAGAAGAAACCACGCTCCCGAAGGAAAAACAACTACTGCGCATAAGTCTCGATAAACGAAACCGAAAAGGCAAAGCCGTTACATTAATTACCGGATTTACGGGCACAAACGATGATCTGGAGACACTGGGAAAACTACTGAAAACCAAATGCGGTGTAGGTGGTTCGGCAAAAGACGGTGAAATAATAGTTCAGGGTGATCACCGACAAAAAGTGCTGGAAATACTGCAAAAAGAGGGATATGCTAAAACTCGCCTCATCTGATTCCGAAAAACTACTGCTGATAAAAGCTTCCGCCGGATCGGGAAAAACACACCGATTAACCGGTGAATACCTGCGTCTGCTTTTTTCCGGCGAAAATCAATATAAACACATTTTAGCCGTAACATTTACCAACAAAGCGACAGATGAGATGAAGTCCCGAATTGTGAAAGAGCTACACACACTTTCAACGGGCAAAGAATCGGACTATCTCGAAAAGTTGATTAAAGAATTCCGAATCTCGGAAAACCAAATAAGAGAAAGGGCAAAAAATATCCTAGAGAGTATTCTGCACGATTATTCCGCCTTTTCCATCAGCACCATCGACCGCTTTTTCCAGCAAACCATGCGCGCTTTTACGCGCGAGATGGGTTTATCCGGTGGGTATAAGTTGGAATTAGACGAAAGTTTTATACTTGCTCAGATTATCGATTTGATGATTTTTGAACTTGATAAACCGCAAAACAAAGAACTCTCCGGCTGGATTCTCGATTACATGAAACATCAGATTGAGGACGGAAAAAGCTGGAACATAAAAGAGAATATCGGTAAACTGGCCAAACAACTCTTTAATGAAAAATATAAACTTCTGTCAAAAGAAGACAAATCGAAAATTGAAGACAAAAAACAACTCAACGAATATCGTCAAATATTATTAAGAATTATCCACTCATGGGAAAATGAAATGAAATCCATCGGTGTGCGTGCACTGAACCTGATGGAGCGATTCGGACTGAATTACAGCGATTTCAAACACGGTAAAAACTCGGGATTCCTCACTTTTGTAAAAATTGCCAACAACGATTTCGCAGAGCCATCCGCTCGTTTCATCAGTCGTGCCGACAATCCCGAAGACTGGTCAACAGCCAAAAGCGAGAAAAAAACGGAAATAGAATCTTCTTATTACGAGGGATTAAACGATTGCGTAAAACAAGTTATCAATTTGTTTGAAAATAACCTGTTTTACAACTCGGCCAAAAGTATTTTACAAAACTATCATACACTGGGTATTCTCAACGATATCCGAAACCGCTTGCAATTGTATCAACAGGAAAACAACACCTTATTTCTATCCGATACCACCGAGTTGCTCAACAAAATCATTTCCGACAGCGATTCACCGTTTGTTTACGAAAAAACAGGCACTCGCATCTATAATTATATGATTGACGAATTCCAGGACACGTCATCGATGCAATGGCAAAATTTCAAACCGTTAGTCAACGAAAGTCTGGGCAGTGGCCAATTCAATCTTATCGTCGGCGACGTAAAGCAAAGTATTTACCGTTGGCGAAACTCCGATTGGGGATTACTCGAAACGCAGATTTCCAAAGATCTCAACGGCAATAATATCCGCAACGAAGTCCTTGACACGAACTGGCGAAGCGATTCCAACATCGTAAGTTTTAACAATTCTGTTTTCTCTGTTGCAGCTGAACTTTTACAAAACGATTTTAATATCTCGGCAGAATCAGAAGAAAATCCCGACCGAAGAATAGCTAATGCTTATCAGCATGTATATCAACTTGTTCCAAGTAAAAACAAATCCGATAAAGGGTATGTAAAGATATCCTTTCTTGATGCATCGGACAAGGAAAACAATTGGAAATCACAAGCCTTGCAACAACTTCCCTCTGAGATTGAACGCTTACAGGATCAGGGCTTTGCGTTAAAAGATATCTCTATTTTAGTACGAAAAAACGACGAAGCCATAGAAGTTGCCGAAACATTGTTGAAGTACAAAGAAGAAAATCCTCACTCGAAATACAGGTACGACATTATTTCTAACGAAGCTCTTGTTATCGGCAATGCGCAAAGCGTTAAAGCGGCTGTGGCACTGCTACGTCACTTTCAGAATCCAAAGGACGATACTCGCAGAATGCTTGCCGTGTACGAATATTACCGGTTTCATCGCGGAGTATTGCCCGAAACCGCTATAAGTAATTACTTTGACAGCGAGATAAAAGATTTTCCTGAAGAAATAAAAACAGAACTCAACCGGATTTCTTCGTTGCCTTTTTATGAGATGATTGAAGCGTTCTTCGCGATGAGTGCAGACGCGCTTAACGAAAAAGAAAACGCTTACGTTCAGGCTTTCTTGGATATTGTATTAAAATTCAGCACCGAAGCGTCATCAAACACTAATGATTTTCTGGATTGGTGGGACGAAAAGGGAGTTAAAAAAACACTCTTCTCACCCGATGATCAAGATGCCATCCGGCTAATTACCATCCATAAATCCAAAGGATTAGGCTTTGGGGCGGTAATTCTGCCATTCCTAAACTGGGACATAGACCACACAGGTAATATGGGTCCCATTTTATGGTGTAATCCGGAAACTGAGCCGTTCAATTCGTTAGGAGTTTTACCCATACAATATAAGAGTTCACTCGAAAATACCATCTTCAAAAAAGACTATCTGAAAGAAAAACTCTATACCTATATTGACAACCTCAACCTGCTTTACGTAGCTTTTACACGCGCGAAAAATCGCATAATTGCCTTTGGCCCAAAGCCTGTAAAAGAATCGGTGAACAATGTGTCTTCTTTGCTTTGGCAAACGTTAAAATCTACACAAACAAACGAAGAGCAACTTTCGTTCGGTAACTACCTGACTGAAGACGAGAATAGCGCTATTTTTGAGTTGGGAAAACCTGCTCCACTCGATTGCAAGACGGAAAAAGCATTACCTATGAAATTGGATTCGGGAAAATGGCATTCCATCCCGTTTAACGACAGACTGAAATTGCGATTGAACTCTATCGGTTTCTTTTCCGATGACGGGAGCCGCGCCTACGGAACGCTTATGCACGAAATCATCAGCAGCATACAAACCCTTGAAGATTTGGAAGATGCTATTGAAGCGAAATATATTTCGGGCGAAATCGATGCCGATAAAAAAGCAGAAATTACCGCCTTGCTCACCCGTATTTTATCGGCTCCTGAAGTTTCGGATTGGTATTCGGGCAACTATCACGTTATCAACGAAACGCAGGTGCTTCACCCTTCTTTCGGCTTTAGCCGACCCGACAGGGTAATGATCGGCAACGATGAAGTAATTGTGGTGGACTATAAGTTTGGCGAGACGGAGGAAGAAAAATATAACCGTCAGGTGCAGCATTACGTGAAAATAATAAAGGAGATGGGATACAATAATGTGAATGGATTTGTGTTTTATGTGAAAACCGGAAAGGTTCAGGAAGTTTAAATTCAAGGTTGCTAGTTGTCTATTTGTCTTGGTTCTTGGTTCCTGGTTCTTCATTCTAAAAAATATGTGGAAAGAAATTTTATATGTAGGCCTTGGCGGTGGAATCGGTAGTATTTTACGGTTTCTCACTTCAAAAATTATAGCGCGGTACACGCACGAATACTTTTTGTTTTTGGGAACATTCACTGCAAATATTATCGGGTGTTTATTGATAGGGATTTTCGCCGGATGGATGCTCACCAATCAACCGGATAATCAATCATTCCGATTACTGTTTATTGTTGGATTTTGTGGTGGATACACCACTTTTTCCACTTTCGCATTCGAAAACTTACGGTTACTGGAACTCGGACAGTGGTGGCTGTTTTTCGGATATACATTGTTAAGTGTAGTGTTGGGTATCTTTGCCGTTTGGCTTGGAATGAGAATCACCGGCTAAAATCATTCTCACTCAATCTTTTTCAATCTAATTCAATATCAACGAACTATGCATAAATCATTCAAAATCACCTTAATCTGTTTAGTTGCGATTTTCAACTCTATAAGTATTTCGGCTCAAACTGATTCTACTTTACTGAAAGAAGTCAACTCGTTAAAGCAAAAAATTACCGATTACGAACACCGTTTCGATGTGTTGGAGAAACAAATTGACGACCTGATGTGGTTTCGCCGTCTCGAAGACATCGCTCATGTCGATAAAGTACGCTTAACCAGCACACCGCGCTGGAAACCCAAAGACCCGAACGACCGATTCGCGAGCAATAAACTGCAGTTCTACACCTACGTTTTTATTCCGAAAGGAATTGATATAAACAAAAAGTATCCGCTCATTGTATTGCCGCACAGCGGTATTCACGCCAATTTTTCAACATATTACGCACACATCGTTCGTGAACTTATCGCCCAGGGATATGTGGTGGTTTCGGCGGAATACCGGGGAAGCACAGGCTACGGAAAAACTACTTATGAAAACATAGATTATGGCGGTCGTGAAAACGACGATGTGCTGGAAAGCCGCAACTATATGATTGAAAATTACAGTTTCGTGGATGCTTCGCGTGTGGGCGTTATCGGATGGAGCCACGGCGGAATGATCTCGCTGATGCAGATTCTTCAGCACGGCGACAAATACCAATGCGCCTTTGCAGGTGTGCCCGTGAGCGACCTCGAGAATCGCCTGGCATCGCACGACGAGAGTTACACAGAGTACTTCACGGCAAAACATCATATTGGCGAAAGCATCTGGGAAAATCCCGAAGAATACGCCCGCCGCTCCCCCACTCATTACGCCAAAAACCTCGACAAACCGTTGCTTATCTACACCAACACCAACGATAACGACGTGTACGTGGAAGAAGTGCAACTGATGATTGAAACGTTGAAAAAATACGGAAAGAAATTCGAGTACAACATTTTTCAAGATGCTTCCGGCGGGCACGGTTTCGATCGTATCGACAGCAAGGAAGCCACAGATATTCGTTACAACGTGCATAAATTTCTGGAACGATACCTCAATCCGCCTCATCCATTTAAATCGGCAAAAGATATGCGCAAAGCGGCGTATGGGTTTTAAACGAAACGCGCCTTGCGGTTTAGAACCGCATGGCGTATTGATTCAACGGTAAAAGCCGAACTTTCTAAGGGTTCGGCTTTATCGTTATTTGTTTGTCTTCTTTTTTGTGATCACTATCACCCCATTTTCCCCATCTTTTCCATAAAGATTAACGGCTGATTTATTTTTCAAAACCGAAATCGATTCAATCTCTGCAGGAGTAACGGAATTTAGTTCAAAATCTTTTCCCTTTACTATTCCATCAATAACAATTAACGGTTTTTTGTCTTCGGAAACGCCTCGTAAGGAAAAAATAGATTCTTTTGCCTCGGAATTTACACCTACCACCTTACCTTGAACACCTTCCACTTTAACATTCGGTTCTTTTTTTGTTGTAATTAAAATTACACCGTCTTTTGCTTTTTCTCCATACATAGCGACGGTACCTTGATCGTTTTTAAGCACAGAAATAGATTCGATTTCATCAGGTTTTAGTTCTTTCATTTTTTCACTCGTAGCCTGAATACCATCAATGATATAAAGCGGTTTTTTGTCGTTTTCTATAATCCGCACACCAGCATCAGCTTTACCAGTAAATTCTATTCCGTTTTTGAGTTTTTTTGTTGTAATAATAATCACCCCATTCTTACCGTCTTCGCCGTACAACGATTCGGCTCCTGTATCTTTTAACACGGACATAGAATCAATTTCATCGGGATTTAAGGAGTCCAGATTAAAATCCTTCGGCATTCTTTTACCATCAATAATAATCAACGGATTTTCTTTTTTTTCACCCGTGCCGCGGATAATTATCGAAGGGTTGCTATTTTTCTCACCCGTGCCACGTACAACAATGGAAGGTTTACCTTTCAGGTCCTCCATACTTCCAACACCCACCGCCACTACATCGTCAGGCTGTAAAACAATTACCAGATTGTCCTGAGCTTTTTCCACTTCATATTCAAAAGCCTTGTAACCCACCATGACAAACCGAAGCACATCGCCTTTACCGGCTTTTATCACAAATTTTCCTTCGGGATCGGTAATGGTGCCCATGTTGGAATCTTTAATAACCACAGCCACTCCCGGAACAAAACCGTCTTTGCCTTTTACAAAACCGGAAACGGTGAGTTTAGATTGATTATCAACTGCCTCATTCACATCGTCACGGCCTGCGATGCGCACGGTTATCAGCTCCTTGTTTTCGCCTTCGCCTTTTTCGAGCGATACCTTGAAGTTGCTTTCTGGCTTATTAAAGGTAACTTTCTGAGTTTTATATCCCAACATAGAAAAAGATACGGAGACACCTCGTTCCGTGTCCAGAACAAAATTGCCATCCATATCCGAAACAATAGCTTCGTTCTCACCTTCTTTAATCAATTTCACGCCCATCATTGGTTTTCCGGTCTTATCCACCACTTGTCCCACAACGGTAAAACCTTCGTTTATTTCCACCGTTTCTTTGGTCTCTTCTTCCACCACTTTCGCATTTAGTTTAGGAACCGAAAGTGCCACCATAGCCAGGAACAACACGGGAAGCGCCGCCGTGTAATTCCATTTCATTCGTTCGTTTGTTTTGTTTTTCATCATCATAGTAATTCTTTTGTGCAAATCGCGCTGGCGGAAGTTGTTTGCCAACGCAAACTTATGTTCGCCCACGCTTTTGCGGATTAGTAAAAGTTGATATTGTTTTGCATCGATACCGTTGTTAAGTACCTGCTCATCTGCCTGATATTCGTGAACCGACTGAATTTCTCGGCGAAGCAGCCACGAAAACGGATTGAACCAGAACACACACGTGAACAGGTCGAGAAAAATCATATCGAAAGAATGCTGCAAATGAATGTGCGCCCGCTCGTGATTGATAATCGCCCGATTATCTGCCGATACATCTTTTCGCGAAAGGCCAATATATTTCATCCAGCTGAACGGTGAAATATCTTTATCGGTAATGCACAAAACCGTATCATCGGCAAGCGTTTGCTTTTCCGATTTGCGGATAATACCGATAAGTTGGTTCAGTCCGATAAGGTAACGCATTACCGCAAATGCAAATCCCAGAGCAAAAATGACCGAAAGCAACTCGATCCATGGAATCTCAATTGGTTGTGCAGGCAGTTCGGAAATTTCAACTATCGGAATATTGGAAAAATCCATCGGAAGATTTTCGATAACCGGTTCTGCTTTTTTCTCGGGAATAAGATTGAAATGAAAAAACGGAAGCACGGCAACCATTACTACAATCAAAATCAACGAGAAACGATTGAAATTGTGAAACGTATTTTTGCCGAAAAACAGTTTGTAAAAACCGTAAAACAGCGCCATTAAAATGGATGCACGGAGCAGGTAATATAAGAATTGTTCCATTTGTCAGTTATTTGTGTTTGTCTCTTTTTATAAATTTATATTGAATGAGATCGAGCGCAGATTGAATAAGATTGAAAAACAGGTAGCCCGCTATCAATCTTCATCAATCTTTTTCAATCTATCATCAATCTTTTTTAAACATGGCAATAATTTTATACTTTCACTTGTCATTCAGCTTTTCCACTTCGTCCAGCAGTTTCCTCACATCCTCCACCGAAATATTTTCATCTTTGATCAACGACGAAACCACGCTCAGGTACGAATTATCGAAATATTTTTTCACCACGTTTTTCAGCGTTCCATTGCGATATTCTTCTTCGGTTATTACGGCAAAATAACGGTATGTTGTACCGAATGTTTCGTGCGACAGAAATCCTTTTTCCTCCAGCATACGCACGTAGGTTGACAATGTATTGAAATGCGGCTTCGGATCGGGATACATTTCCACAAGTTGTTTCACGAACAACGCATCGTTTTCCCAAAAATAACGCATTACTTCTTCTTCTTTGGCTGTTAATTCTTTCATTTTTTCAGATGTTAGATGTCATCATTATTTCTATTGCAAATATAACTAAAACTTTTAGTTTATAAACTAATTGATTTAGTTAAAAGAACTAAACAAAATAGTTAAAATTTCAGACAAAAAGAAAACCGATTGGCAATCAATCGGTTTATATATAATTCTCATCTGTTGCAAAGCATCAGAGACTTTAGTTCTTGTCCTTCAACCTTCCGCTTTTCTTCAATGACTGATCCAAAATCCATTGAATTTGGCCATTGACACTGCGGAACTCATCGGCAGCCCATTTTTCGATGGCTTCCATCGTTTCTGAGTCTAATCTCAGAGCGAAATTCTTAGTTGTCTTTTCTTTTTTTGCCATTTTCAATTTTTCATTTTTCCCAACCTGGTCAAAATATCGGTTAAACGTTCGGGTTGTCTTGTTCCGATTAGCACTTTTTTACCGTTCATCAAAACCAGCTGCAATCCCATGTTTCCCGACATCGAATAATATTTTGTCCCATCTATGGAAACTTTCCATCCCCATCCACCGGATTTTAGCGGATTATATTTTCTAACAGATACAGCCTGAATATTGTTCCATTCATAAAGTTTGTACCGGAACTGAAGTGGGAATAGCTTCACGTAAATGCCTTCATTATTGACAAATGTATGAAGTTTTGTGCTAAACATTGCCACGCTAAGCAAAAGCATGGATACGGTAACAATTATTAATCCGGTGTCACTCATCGGATTATCACCCCATGGTTTTCTTATTAGCAGTTGCTGAACGCATCCCCACAAAAACAATACATTTACGCCGATCATCAATAACCACACCCACCATTGGCGAAATCGCTGAACTTCGTAAAATTCAATCGGCATTTTTTTCATCACTCCTGTCTTTGTTCTTTAATCTTGACTCCTGGCTCTCTTACTGATACAGCGTCCCCGTATTCAGCACCGGCTGAGCCGATTCATCGGCGCAAAGCACAACCAGCAAGTTGCTTACCATAGCAGCTTTTTTATCGCAATCCATTTCGATGATATTTTCGTCTTCGATTCGTTCGAGAGCCATTTTCACCATCGATACAGCACCTTCAACTATCTTTTCGCGTGCAGAAATAATGGCTTCGGCCTGCTGACGACGAAGCATCACGGCTGCAATCTCGGGCGCATACGCCAGATAATTGATGCGCGCCTCTACAATTTCAATTCCGGCCATTTCCAATCGATCATTCAGCTCGTTCAGCAAATCCACATTCACCTCATCGCCTCCCGATCGAAGCGTAATTTCCGCATCTGAAACCACGTTATTGTCGTAAGCGTATTGCCCGGCAACCTGGCGTAATGCCGCATCACTTTGTACGGAAACAAAATTTTCAAACGCTTTCATCTTGTTTGCCACATTCACAACCGTTCCTGCAGTAACATTCCCTGATGCCATGGTTTGCGAGTCAATCTCGAACATGGCCTTATACGTATCCTTTAACTTCCAAACCAGCACCAGACCAATCAAAATGGGATTTCCCACCTTATCGTTCACCTTTATCGGATCTACATTAAGGTTCCGGGCACGCATCGAAAGTTTTTTACGTGTCATGAACGGATTTACCCAAAAGAAACCGGTATCTCTGAAAGTACCTTTATACTTACCAAAGAAAACCATTACCGAAGATTCGTTTGGTTCAAGTTTCATAAATCCTATCAACATCACAAACCAGATAACAGCTAATACAATTCCGGCAACAATTCCCCAATTGCCCTGAAAAAATAACCACGCATCCGCAACAAGCAGGATAAGTAAAAAGAATAACATTAAAAAACCATTCGCTTTGAATCCTTTGTAATTAATTTCTTTCGTTTCCATATTGATAAATTTAAAATGATATTGTTTTGATATCACAAATATATTATCTTTTTTTAATACCAACAAAATTTTTCAATTATTTTTTTCATTTTTTTGTTATTTATTCGAAGATGTATGAAAAAATGATAGTTAATTACATAAAAACCACGGGTTAAATCGTTAGTTATTAAGCAAAAAGTTATAACTTTGCGTTAATTTTCTGAATTCATTCAATGAATTTCTCACAATCGTTTAAATAACAATTAATTATTAACCGAATGAAAAAATTATTCTTAATCACGTTAGCAGCTATGACTTTACTTGCTTGCAACAACACGAAAACGGGACAACCTGCCAGTGATCCCGGAAGTATTTTTTCTACCGAATTCGATACACAATTCGGTATGCCTCCTTTTGACAAAATTTCTTTTGGCGACTTCAAACCTGCATTTTTGAAAGGAATGGAAGACGAAGCCAAAGAAATTGATTCCATTGCCAACAATCCGGAAGCACCTACTTTCGAAAACACCATCGCAGCAATGGATAACAGTGGACAGTTGCTCAACAGGGTTTCGCGTGTTTTCTACGGATTGAAGGGCGCTGAAACCAACGATTCTATTCAAGCATTGGCTGAAGAGCTTTCACCGTTGATGTCGGAGCACAGAGACAATATTAGTTTGAACGACAAGCTATTCGCCCGCATCAAAACGTTGCACGATGATACGACAAACATGAATCTTACTACTGAACAGTATCGACTGTTAGACGAAACTTATAAAGGATTTGTACGATCGGGTATTATGTTGGGTGAAGCAGAAAAAACAAGGCTTCGTGAGATCAATAAAGAACTTTCGGCTCTTACTCTTAAGTTTGGCAACAATTTATTAAAAGAAACCAATGATTATAAACTGGTTATTGATAATAAAGAAGATCTTGCCGGACTTCCCGAAGGAGTAATCGCTGCTGCTGCTGAAACTGCTAAAAATGAAGGACAGGAAGGTAAATGGGTTTTCACCCTACAAAAACCAAGCTGGTTGCCGTTCCTTCAATATTCCGAAAAGCGTGATCTGAGAGAGAAACTGTATAAAGCCATGTTCAATCGCGGCGACAATGATAACGAAAACGATAACAAAAAAATCATCAACGACATCGTAAACTTGCGTATTGAAAAGGCACAAATGCTGGGTTACAAAACTCATGCTGATTTTATTCTCGATGAAAATATGGCCAAAACTCCGGCAAACGTTTATAAACTGCTCAATGATGTTTGGGCTTATGCTTTGCCACAGGCAAAAAAAGAAGCTGCCGAACTTCAGGCAATGGTTGATGCCGAAGGCGGAAACTTCAAAATCGAATCGTGGGACTGGTGGTATTATACCGAAAAGGTTCGTCAGCAAAAATATGCACTTAATGAAGAAGAAATTAGACCATATTTCAAAATGGAAAACGTTCGTGAAGGCGTGTTTGAAGTAGCAAATCGCCTGTATGGACTGAATTTCAAGAAACTGGAAAACGTACCGGTTTATAATCCTGAAGTTGAAGCTTACGAAGTATTAGATGCCGATGGCTCACATATTTCGGTTTTCTACACCGATTATTTCCCACGCGCAGGCAAGAATGCAGGAGCATGGATGAGTAGTTTTCGCGGTCAGCAAATACTTAACGGGGAAAATATTCGTCCGATTATTTACAATGTTGGGAACTTTACTCGTCCTACTGAAACTACTCCGTCGTTACTTACCCTTGACGAAGTAGAAACTCTTTTCCACGAATTCGGACACGCTTTGCACGGTATGCTGGCAAATGTTACTTATTCGGGGGTCTCAGGCACAAGCGTTTCACGCGATTTTGTTGAACTTCCGTCACAAATTATGGAACACTGGGCGTTTCATCCAGAAGTGTTAAAACTTTACGCTAAACATTACCAGACAGGCGAAATAATTCCCGATTCATTGATCGCTAAAATAGACGCTGCCTCTAAATTCAATATGGGTTTCATTACCACAGAATTTGTAGCAGCTGCGCTGCTCGATATGGATTATCACACGCAGGCCGAAAAGAAAACTTTCGATGTTCGTGATTTCGAAAAGAAATCGATGGCGAAAATCGGACTTATCAATGAAATTATACCGCGTTACCGCAGCACTTATTTCTCACACATTTTCAGCGGAGGTTATTCAGCCGGATATTACGCTTACCTATGGGCAGAAGTACTGGATGCTGACGCTTTCCAGCCGTTTGTTGAAAAAGGTGTTTTCGATAAAGCAACAGCAACATCGTTCCGCGAAAACGTGTTGTCAAAAGGTAATTCTGATGATCCGATGACACTTTATAAAAAGTATCGTGGTGCAGAACCAAATCCGATTTATTTGTTGAAAAACAGGGGCTTTGTACAATAATCGGCTATTGACTGCCAGCAACAAAAATTCTTTTCACGGGATCACTTCGGTTATCCCGTGATTTGTTTTCAGGTAAATGTAAATGTGCCACATTCCTAACTCCCAACGCTTGTTGCATAGATATTTACAAACAATACAAGCGCATAACGTGCACCACACTATAAACTCATAACCTACTACTTAGAAACAAAAACCATTCGCAAACCCTGATCCAAAAACAGTACAAAACTATTTTTCAGTTAAATCCGTAAAAATTATCTAGAGATATTGTTCTTAAAAAGACAAAAAAAGTGTATATTTGCAGGCTCNNGCCTCGTTCCGTGAAAACATTTTGTCAAAAGGCAACTCGGACGACCCGATGATCCTTTACAAGAAGTACCGCGGAGCAGAACCTAATCCAATCTACCTGTTGAAAAACAGGGGATTTGTGCAGTAATTAACTTTTATCCGGCAAGGTAAGGAGGGATTCTCGGAAAAGCATTCCCTCCCATGCAGCAAAAATAATCCAACGATATTGTTCTTAAAAAGACAAAAAAAGTGTATATTTGCAGGCTCAAAACGAAAGGCATTTCAAGTGCCTTTATTTTTGATGGAAAATTTCGGATAAACGCTTAGAAACTAATAAATTAATACACATAAAATAAACGTAATATTGAAATGCAAAACAAAGGATTTATTAAAGTTTTCGCAACCATACTCACGCTTATCTGCTTGTATTATCTGTCTTTCACAGTAGTTGGACAACAATACAATAAAAAGGCTGATGCGTATGCCAAAGGAGACTTGGAATTAAAAAATCAGTATCTTGACTCGCTTTCTACCGAGAAAGTCTATTTTGGATACACGTTAAAACAAATTCGTGAAAAAGAGATCGGTTTAGGACTTGACCTGAAAGGCGGTATGAACGTGATTGTGGAAATGGATGTTGCTCAGGTTCTCAGAGCGTTGGCAAATACCGATGATCCACAGTTCAATCAGGCACTGCAGGAAACGATTGTTCAAAACAGAAGGGGAAGTTCATCAGACTTCATCTCTCTTTTCCGTCAAAACTACGAAAGAATAAATCCCGACGGTAGACTGGCAAACATTTTCAGTATTACCATGAGCGACAGAGTAATCCCTACAGCTACCAACGATCAGGTTGTAACCGTTCTTCGTCAGGAGGTGAAAAGCGCTGCCGATAACTCATTCAATGTGCTTCGCACCCGTATTGACCGATTTGGTGTGGTTGCTCCGAATATACAACAACTCGACCAGGCAGAACGTATCCTTATCGAAATGCCCGGTATCACAGAACCAGACCGTGTGCGTAACCTGTTGCAGGGAAGCGCTAACCTGGAGTTCTGGAAAACCTATAACGTAAATGAACTTGGCACTTATTTCAACGAAATTAACACCCGTTCGGCAGAATACGCACAAGCTGTTCGTGGCGCTGCCGCAACAGCAACAACAGATTCAAGTGCAGTAGTTGCAACGACAGATTCTTTACTGGTTGATTCATTAGCATTACCATCGTTAGATGCTGAAGGTGAAAAAATAGAAATCGATAGAAGCTTTGTTGAGTATTTTGCTCAGCCTTACTTTGCTATGAGCGGAGCCAGCGGCCCAATGGTTGGAACCGCTGCAAAAAACGATACTGCAGCAGTGAACTACTTGCTCCAACGATATAAAGATATTTTCCCTGCCGACGTTCGTTTCAAATGGGGATTCAAACCCGTTGATCAACGTGAAACCTATTTCGAACTATATGCACTTAAAGGTGATGGGACCAGACGTGGACCTGCTCTTGAGGGCGATGTGGTAACCAACGCCAAGGCCGACCAGGGACAACAAGGCTCTGCATGGGAAGTTAGTATGACGATGAATTCTGCCGGAGCAAGCCGCTGGGCAAGCATAACAGGAGCCGAAAAAGGAAAATCTATCGCTATTGTTTTAGACGGATACGTTTATTCTGCACCCACTGTTAACGACAGAATTGAAGGTGGCCGCTCACAAATTACCGGCAGGTTTACGGCTTCTGAAGCAGGTGACTTGGAAAACGTATTGAAATCGGGTAAGATGAGAGCCGGTGTCCGTATCGTTCAGGAAGATGTGGTTGGACCTTCACTTGGCCAGGAAGCCATTAAAGACGGTTTTGTATCGTTTGTTATCGCACTTATCGTATTATTTATCTTCACTTGTTTGCTCTACGGAATTATTCCGGGTATGGTAATCAACGGAGCATTGCTTATCAACTTCTTCTTCACGCTGGGAGTTTTGGCGGCATTCCAGGCAGTTCTTACGCTGCCGGGTATTGCGGGTATGATCTTATCACTCGCTATGGCCGTGGATGCTAACGTACTTATCAACGAGCGTATCAAAGAAGAACTCGCCAATGGGAAATCGTTGCGCAAAGCACTGGAAGACGGTTATAAAAATGCTTTCTCCGCCATTCTCGACTCTAACCTGACAACCATTATTACCGGTATTGTTCTGGCTATTTTCGGTACAGGTCCGATCAAGGGATTTGCCGTGACACTGATTATAGGTATCTCCATTTCGTTCCTCACGGCAGTATTCTTAACCCGTTTGGTCTACGAATTCCAGTTCGAAAGAGGAAGATGGCAGAAACTTACGTTCAACACCGCATTCACGAGAGCTATTTTTAGAGAATACAGTTACGATTTTATTAAAGGCAGCAAGAAAGTTGCGATGGCAATATTAATTTTTGTTGTAGTAAGTATAGCTTCATTCTTTACATTGAAATTGAATACAGGTATCGACTTTACAGGTGGACGAAATTATATTGTACGATTCGACAAACCGGTAAATACAAGTAATATTGAAGAAGCTTTACAACCCGTTTTAGGCGGATCTGCACAAGTAATCACTATCGGATCGAGTAATCAGGTGCGTATTTCTACCAACTACATGATTGAAGATGAAAGCGTCACAGTTGAAGAAGATTTGGTTAAATTGCTGGGAGAAGGATTAAAAGATTACATCGCTCCGGGAAGTACGATTGAAGACCACATTCAGAGTTCACAAAAAGTAGGGCCAAGTGTTGCCGAAGATACGATGCGAAATGCTTTCCTTGCACTAGCTATAGCTCTGTTCTTTATGGGTGTATATATATTTGTTCGATTCAGAAACTGGGCATTCTCCGTTGGAACTGTTGCTGCGCTTGCTGTTGATACTTTCGCCGTTATTGGATTGTATTCTCTGCTTTGGAAAGTAATGCCTTTCTCTATGGAGATCGATCAGATTTTCGTAGCTGCAATTCTGACCATCGTAGGTTACTCCATCAACGATAAGGTGGTTGTATTCGACCGCTTCCGTGAATATCACGATTTGTATCCGAAGCGGGAATTACGTACGCTGTTTAACGATTCTATGAACGCCGTATTAGCACGTACCATCAATACCGGTTTGAGTACAATTTTGGTTATCTTCTGTATCCTGTTCTTTGGTGGCGATGCCGTAAGAAGTTTTGTATTCGCCATGTTGATTGGTGTGGTTGTGGGAACCGTGACGAGCTTGTTCGTTGCTTCGCCGGTGGCTTACTCCATCATGAAAAGACAACGGGAAAAGAAAGAATTGGACGCTAAAAAATAATCGATATATTACGCATTATTAAGTTAAACGGGTTGCATTTGCAGCCCGTTTTTTGTTGCATTAGCAAACAAATTACTAATTTTGTTGCGTAATAAACCACAAGATTATGAAAAAAACGCTATCGATTATCTTTCTTTTGTGCTTTGCTATAACCGTAAACGCTCAAAACACTACCAATGATTTCTTTTTTGTGAAAGACACCGTTGTCGGAAAAACTTTTGACGGCAATGACATTGTTGCAACATACTACAAACCGCAACACAAGATCTATCAGTGGCATTGGGACGGATTTTCGGATAACCTGTTGCTTGAACTCCGGCAGACAAATAAAAAAGGCACTTCGTTTAGGAACGAAGGGAGTATCGTAATGATCGATTTAGACGATAAATCGGTTAAATGGAGTCGAAAAGTCAATTACAACAATTCAGAAACCAAACAACAAGGAAAATATCTCTTTTTTTCAGAAAAGAAAAGGAACTATTCACTCGATCCCGAGACCGGAAATATACTTTGGGAAAACCGGAACAACTTCTATTTTATCGACCCAAAACTGAATATCGGTGTGGGGTATCCGGTTCAGAGTATGTCTAATAACCTGTCGGCAATTGATTTATCCAACGGTAACACGCTGTGGACAAAACCGGTTGACAGAACACACGGCTGGGACGATGCTTACATGCTCACCGATTCTGTTCTTCTGGTTGCCGTCAACGGAATTCAGGCGCTGGAATTGCCCACCGGAAATGGCTGGACTTACAAAGCCGCTACCAGTCAAAAGAAAATCGGACAGATGATTGCGGTAAATGTTATTGGTATTTTATCAGAAGTTCTGTTTGGCAGCGGCATTTATCAAACCAGCCCCGACGAAGTGACGGAAATGAATTCCAACATGTTGATTGACACAAATAATAATGTAATTTATGCTTCACGTGATAAGATTTCTAAAGTGAATACTTTGGGAGAAATTATGTGGAGTATTCCATTGTCCACAAAAATCACATCTAAATCATCACTTTTCCTGATGGATTCAACAGTTTATATGATCAATCGCGGTTACGCTTTCTACAATGGTGGTTTTTCGATGATCGGCGATCCCTATTTTGCCGCTTTTGATATGAACGACGGAAGTCAACGATACCTCAATATGATTCCTGAGAAAAAGGAGTTTATCCGCAATTTCCAGGTTGTAAACGATATACTCTTCCTGGTTTTCGAAAATAAAATCGCTACTTATTCTCTGGCAGACGGCCGTATGTTAACAGAAAAGATAATCGGTCTGGAGAAAGGTGAACAGCTAGATGCATTTGTAGAATCGGGAATTTATGTTCGTCAGAACGATTCTACTTTTATGGATATGGCTGCCGCTTATCCTGATCAGAATTTAATGATGACTTCCGAAAATCGGGTGATTTCACTAACTGACAGTTTGGAAACGCTAATCACTTACGACAAAAATGATGTTTTTGAAAAGACAATCGATACCGGGATTTACAGACTTCTTACTAACGACGAAACAGAATTTATCGTTTGTGATTTTTCGGGAGAAACAGTAGCTAAAATTAAGGCTTCGCCTAATATGTTTGTATCAAACAACAAGTTGTATACTTTCGACAAAGATTCATTCTGGGAATTGGATTTGAATGCTATTTCGCGATAAAAACTTGAGATTATAACATTCGGTTTCGGTTATTTTTTATAATTTTGCATCCCGAAACTTCGCCACAATAGCTCAGTTGGTAGAGTAACGCATTCGTAACGCGTCGGTCGCGAGTTCGAATCTCGCTTGTGGCTCATCTCACAAAGTCTTTAGCCGGTTCCGGTTAAAGACTTTTTTAGTTGGTTTCGCAAATCTCTTTGATAAACCGTTCTTCCGCCTGATGCACCCAATCACGAAAGTTTTCATCGGGTCGGTAATGGGGTATGAAATTCAATAATTTATTCAATTTAAACTTCATACTGCTTATTCCCGCTCCCGAAAGACTGGCATCATAAGCATTAAATTCCTGTTCAACATGTACAGGAATCATCAGAATTGGTTTTTTATAATATAATGCTTCGCATATCGATTCAAAACCCGATGTGGTGGCATAAGCCATACTACCCGCCATACTTTTCAGGAAAAGTTCATCGTTTAGTCGGTGAAGAATCAGATTCTCGTCAATCACGGTGGTATCGTCGGCATCTTTTTTATCCCAGAAAAACCGGATGGGAATGTGGGGATTTTTGGTATGCCAATCGAGGATTTCTTCATAATATCCCGTGTTGATCATGTATCCATGAATATAATCGCCTTCAGTAGGCTCGTTATCAAAAACCTCCTGTCTAAGAAGCGGCGGAACAACTACAAGATTTTTTTCGCTGCTTCCCGGCATATCACGAAACGAAAGCGCCAAGATCTTTGACGAGCACTGACAGGTAACCCTCGTTATCATCCGAAGAAAATAATATTTAATATCTTGTTCGCTGGTGGTTTTGTATTTTGGATTAAGCAATATATATTGGTGGGCGATGCTAATTAATCTGACATTCAATTTCTTATCAAATCGATACGTTCTGAATGCCACTCCGGTAATCATTTCATAGAAATTGATAACTGCATCGGGGCAGTATTCTTCAATTTTGGATTTGACAAAAAGGATACTTTTGCGAAAAAGTAGTGGTTGCGAAAAATTGTTGATAACACTTAATGCAAGATTCGGACGTTTCTGTCTATACAACGTAGTGAAATTTGGGCTTCTGAAATCAAAAACGGGTGCATCAATTTTATCGAGATAAAACTTCGGAATTTGTCTTGAATCGTCCTTGCCTACCAACACAGCTACAACCTCGTGCCCGTGCTTTCTCAATATAGACGCCAAAGAGAGCGATTGTGTAAAGTGTCCCCTACCCTCGCCCTGTACGGTAAATAAAAATCTCACAGTTATTTCTTCTTGATTTCGCGCAAAGGTATAAAAATATTATTACAATTTTGTTACAACCTTTTACCGATTCGAAATTTTGTTGATAAAGTGCTATCGATTGAATGTTAATGCTTTTCCCAAAGCCGACTCTATGATCTTGCCTTTATCGAAAACCAAATTTCCGTTAACAAAAGTTTTTTCAATACTGTGCTTAAAAGTTTGTCCCTCGAACGGCGACCAACCGCATTTGTACAATATGTTTTCTTTATCTACTGTGTAAGATTTACCGGGATTCACCAATACTAAATCAGCATAGTATCCTTCACGGATATATCCTCTATCTTTTACCTGAAACAGTTCTGCCGGAGCATGACACATTTTTTCGACTACAAATTCTTTCGAATACAGACCTTGTATTGATAATTCAAGCATAGCTTGCAACGAATGTTGTACTAACGGACCACCCGAAGCAGCTTTCAGGCATCCGCCCTCTTTTTCGCTCAACAAATGCGGTGCGTGATCGGTGGCAACTATATCCAGTTTTCCTGATTTCAGCGCGGAACGCAAAGCATCGCGGTCGGCTTGGTCTTTTACTGCCGGATTCCATTTAATGCGCGTGCCTAATCGGTCATAATCTTCATCAGTAAACCACAGATGATGCACACACACTTCTGATGAGATTTTTTTATCTTTAATGGGTGAAGTACTGAACAAACTCATTTCACGGGCAGTAGAAAGATGCAGCACATGCAAACGTGAACCGTATTTATCAGCTAACTCAACTGCTTGTGCAGAAGACAGATAACAAGCTTCCTCACTGCGGATAAGAGGATGATACTGAATAGGTATATCTTCTCCGAATTGCTTTTTGTAAATATCTATGTTCTGGCGGATGATTTCCTCTTTTTCGCAATGTGTAGCAATAAGCGAATCTACTTCAGCAAAAATCTGTTGTAACGCTTTTTCGTCATCCACCAACATATTTCCGGTAGAAGCTCCCATGAATACTTTCACACCACACACGTTCTTTTTGTCAACTTTTATTAATTCCTTGATATTCTCGTTTGTTGCACCTAAATAGAATGAATAATTTGCGATAGATTTTTGTGCTCCAATCTCAAACTTTTCGTTTAAAGCATTAATGGTAACCGTCTGCGGATTAGTGTTGGGCATTTCCATAAACGAAGTTACGCCTCCGGCGACAGCAGCGCGACTTTCTGAAGCTATATCGCCTTTATGAGTAAGTCCCGGTTCGCGAAAATGAACCTGGTCGTCAATCGCACCGGGAATCAGATACAAATTTCTTGAATCAATTATTTCGTGGCAGCGTTGGAGGATATTTTCGGGAACTTCGTTTTCGAAGATTTTAGATATTCTTTCTCCTTCTATAAGCACTGAGCCGATGAATGAACGGCCCTCGTTTATAATATTTGCCTTATGTATAAGTTTCATGACTTTTTGGGTTTTATCTTGCCCGTAATTTTTCGCCACCGTAGATTCATCACTCCAAAAAAGGCTTCACCGAAAATGCTGGTATTCATTTTGGAAGTTCCCAACTGGCGATTAACAAATATAACCGATACTTCTTTTATTTTGAATCCAAGCGCGTAAGCGGTGTATTTCATCTCAATCTGAAAGGCGTAGCCTTTGAATTTTATTTTATCGAGATCGATGGTTTCCAGCACTTTCCGTTTGTAGCAAACAAATCCGGCAGTGGTATCCTTTATATCGACGCTTGTGACCATCTGTACGTATTTTGATGCAAAATACGACATCAATATGCGCCCCATCGGCCAGTTGACCACATTTACGCCGTTGCTGTATCTCGAGCCGATAGACATATCATATCCTTCATCATGACAAGCAGAATACAATCGTAGTAAATCATTGGGAGCATGCGAAAAATCGGCATCCATCTCAAAAACATATTCATAATCATGACTCAGTGCCCATTTAAAACCATGTATATAGGCAGTCCCTAATCCCAGTTTTCCTTTTCGCTCTTCAATAAACAGCCGGTTTGAAAATTCGATTTCCATCAATCGGTGAACAATGGCAGCTGTACCGTCTGGCGATCCGTCATCAATGACAAGTATGTGAAACTGTTTTGGTAAGCCGAAAACCGCTCGGATTATGTTTTCGATGTTTTCTTTTTCGTTATACGTGGGTATAATTACAATACTGTCGGACATAGAATTGAAATTTATATCAAAAGTACGATTTAAAACGCAGAAAGTAAAAAAGAAATACAAAAAACTTGTTTTATTAATTAAAACATTGTATCTTTGCACCTCAATTAATGAAAATACATCGCGGAGTGGAGCAGTTGGTAGCTCGTTGGGCTCATAACCCAAAGGTCATAGGTTCAAGTCCTATCTCCGCAACTATCGAAGGGAAGTTTTAGAAACTTCCCTTTTTATTTTTGTATGCTTCAACTTCTTTTCAACAACTCAAGCATTTTCCTGTCAAGTTTCATTCCTTTGAAGTCTTCATATTTCACATCTTTTCTACCGCTATCTATTATACCGAACGAACCTTTCAGGTTCCATAACGACCAACCCCAGCCTTGCTCTTTAAAAACATCAAAAACATCTTCCAACCAAGCTAAAGCTACGGAATGAGGTGTCTGGTTATGGCATCCCATTTCACCGATATGTACCTTTCCTCCTTTTGCGACCCAGGGTTCCCAGGGTTTTACGGAAGACTCATAGATACTTTGTCTGTCATAGGTTTTGCCTTCGGCAACCAATGGCCACGAGAGTTGTTCTTCGGGAAACTTATGTACCAAATCCCAATTCACCCAACTGGCACGAAAATGCGAGATCAACATCGGATCATATCCTCTTCCACTCTGTACGATATTCGGAATATCGGTAATAGTCATTAATGGCGTTCTGCCAACATCTTTTCCATCAACAAAGATCAACCTGTTTGGATCTTCCTTGCGAATAGTGTTTATGAGCCTGCGGGCAACTCTGTCGTATTTCTCCACGCTAACGGATGGAGCTTCGTTAATCAGATTAAAGCTCAGCAGTTTACTTGAAACTCCTTTGTAACGCTGTGAAAAATGCCTCCAATGGTGTTCTGCCGCCAGTAGAGGAGCTTCATCTTCGAACAAATCGGTGGCCGGTTTTGGCGGATTAATACAATATCCCGGAAGGCGATGGAAGTTGAGATTCACATGTAAATTGTACTGCTTACCAAGTTCTACAGCTTGGTCAATTTCCTTCATTACTTTTTCATCGATTCGATACCAGTCGTCTTCGCTGCTCCATGTCCAGTAAGAAAGCGGCAATCGGACAAAGTTAAAACCCCAATCGGCCATTATTTCAAAGTCCAGTTCGTTAAAAGGACTTTGATTATCGGGATTGAATTTGTTCAACAGATTGAATCCTTTCCATAAAGGAATTTCCAGGCCTCGTGTTTCATCTATCGATGGCAATGTTCTGCAGGATATACCCGACATTCCGACAGCAGCCAACAAGCCCATTTTCTTTAGAAAATCTCTTCTTTTTACTTCCATATTTATCGATTAATGAGTCAGCTACAAATATAATTATTTATAATAAGAGACCGTAACTTTTTAACTCTTTACAGAGAGAAAAAAATGAAAAATGTACAAGTTATCATTTTTTTCTTAAATTTGCAGTGTGAAAATCAAAAACAAGAGACAATGAAAAAGTTTTTCTTTTTTATTATCGTGCTGTTGATTAACATATTAACTTCCCCCATATTTGCGCAGCAAAAGGGAAAAGCATCGTATTATGCCGACAGGTTTCATGGCAGAAAGACATCGAGTGGCGAGATTTACCACAGAGACAGTTTGACTTGCGCCCATAAAACTTATCCCTTTGGTACATTACTCGAAGTAAAAAATCCAAAGAACGGAAAAAGTGTTGTAGTAGAGGTAACGGATCGAGGGCCGTTCTCCAGAAGCAGGGTTATTGATCTCTCTTATGCTGCAGCCCGACAATTAGGAATACTAAATCAGGGAGTTGCTCACGTTGAGTTGCAGGAATGGACCTGGAATTTTTTGAAATTTCAACCGATTATTTTCGAGTTCAAAAATATTTTTGTGAATGTCTCGCATCAGACTAAGAAAGAGTTGAAAGTAGATAAAGAAAAAGTGCTGAAATAAATTTTCAGCACTTTTTCTTTTGTTATTTATTTTCGTTAGAAAACGAGTATGGAAAATCAGATTTCCTTGTTCCTCTTGTCTTATTCGGTTTATCCGACATTTGGACGTCAATTTTAGCTCCATTCATCAAATCCTGATGTTTCACATAATTCTTAGTGTATGTTTTCCCATTTAATTTAAAGTCGGAGATATATCGTTTTGATTTATCATTCCCCGGAGAATTTATTTGTAAAGTTTTACCATTCTCCAAATGAACAGTCATTTTTTCAAACAAAGGCGAGCCTAAGATATACTCATCACTTCCGGGGCAAACAGGATAAAATCCCATAGCCGAAAATACATACCATGCTGATGTTTGACCGTTATCTTCATCGCCACAATAACCATCAGGCGCCGGAGTATAAAGTTTATCCATCACCTCGCGAGCCCAGTATTGAGCTTTCCACGGTTCTCCAGCATAGTTGTAGAGGTAAACCATGTGTTGTATAGGCTGATTCCCATGCGCGTACTGCCCCATATTCATAATTTGCATTTCGCGTATTTCATGAATCGGAAAGCCGTAATAACTATCGTCAAAAACAGGAGGCATTTTGAAAACTGAGTCCAGCATATTCACAAATTCCTTATTTCCTCCCATCAAATCGATCAATCCTTGCGGATCATGAAAAACCGACCACGTGTAATGCCAACTATTACCCTCGGTAAAGGCATCGCCCCATTTCGTTGGACTGAAAGGCGACTGAAATGAGCCATCCTTATTTTTTCCGCGCATCAATTTATGTTCGGGCGAATATAAGTTGCGGTAATTCTGGCTACGCTTCGCATAAAGATCAATTTCCGATTTCGGACGATTAAGCGCTTTTGCCAATTTGTAAATTGTCCAGTCGGCATAAGCATATTCCAGGGTACGGGCAGCGTTTTCGTTGATCTTTACATCGTAAGGAACATATCCTAATGTATTATAATATTCGTGTCCCAATCGTCCGGTAGATGAAACCTTTGGATGAACATTTTCCGTTCCGTGAATCATCGCCTTGTATAACGTTTCGATATCGTATCCACGCAATCCTTTTAGATATGCATCTGCCACTACCGAAGCCGAATTGTTGCCAATCATAATCCCGCGATGTCCCGGACTTGCCCATTCGGGAAGAAATCCGCTTTCTTTGTACGTATTCACCAATCCTTCCTGAATTTCCTTGTTTACAGAAGGATACATCAGGTTTAGCAACGGGAACAGCGCACGGAATGTATCCCAAAAACCGGTATCGGTGTACATGAAACCGGGTAAAACCTGTCCATTGTAGGGACTGTAATGAATGATATTTCCTTTCGCATCAATTTCATAAAACTTCCGAGGGAAAAGCGTGGAGCGATAAAGCGTAGAATAAAATGTGCGTTTATTATCAATATTGCTATCTTCGATCTCTACCTTTCCTAATACCTCATTCCAAGCTTTACGGCCGTCGGATTTCACTGTTTCAAAATCTTTATTTTCCACTTCTTTCAGGTTTTGCCATGCTTGTTCGTAACTGATAAAAGACGATGCTACACGCGCAGAAATCTTCTCACCCCGTTGTGTAGAAAATTTCACAATTGCTCCTGAATGCTCACTTTCCGGTTTATCTGAAAGTTTTTTCAATACCTGCGCATTTCTCACATCAAAATGTGTTGTGAACGATTTATCGAAAACAACCACGAAATAATTTTTAAAATTGTCAGGAACACCACCACTATTACGTGTTGTATAGCCGATAATCGCATTTTTATCCGGGATTACTTCAACGGAAGAACCTTTATCAAAAGCATCAATTATCACATTTGCATTTGCGGTTTCAGGAAACGTGAAACGAAAAATGGCAGCACGTTCCGTGGGTGTGATTTCTGTAGTAACATCGTAATCTGCCAGATAAACGCTATAATAATAAGGTTTGGCAATTTCGGCTTTGTGTGAAAACCAACTGGCACGCTCTTCTTCATCGAAAATCGTTTTATCAACAAGCGGCATAATGGAAAATTGTCCGTAATCGTTCATCCACGGACTGGGTTGATGTGTTTGTTTAAAACCACGTATTTTATCGGCATCGTATCGGTAAACCCATCCATCACCCATTTTACCGGTTTGCGGTGTCCAAAAGTTCATTCCCCACGGCACGGCAATGGCCGGATAGGTATTTCCATTTGAAAGTTCGAATTTAGATTGAGTGCCCATCAAAATGCTCACGTAATCAACCGGTTCATGTTTAACTTGTGCATTAGCTACGAATCCGCCAATCAAAAAAAGAAGTAATACTAATTTTAATTTCATTATTGTAGAATATTAAAAATTCAATAAATGCATTTTATTTTCCTTTTCCAGCTTTAGGATTAATTCGCCAAAAAGTGTATTTACCCACGCAAACCAAGTTCTTGTAAAATCTGTGGGATCATTTTTGTGAAACGATTCATGCATAAATCCGGTATTAGCATCGGTATTTCGAAGCATTTTTATACAATATTTTATTTCTTCATCACTTTTACTGGTCATTGCCCGTAAGATAATACTCATGGGCCAAATCATGTCGTAGCCAATATGTGGTCCTCCGATTCCTTCGCCTGCAGAGCCTTTAAAGAAATACGGATTGTCTTTACTTAACACAAAGTTGCGTGTGTTCCGATAAATTTCGGTATCGTCGCATTCACCACCGAGGTATGGAATTGCCAGTAAACTGGGGACATTGGCATCGTCCATCAGATAATAATTTCCAAATCCGTCCACTTCAAATGCATAAATTTGTCCATGATTGTGATGAGCCGTGATAGTATATTTTTTAACAGCGGCATCTACTTCATCGGCGAGAGATTTACATTCTTTAGCGAAAGAAACATCTTTAGTAACCGATTCAGAAATTTCAACCAAGTGACGCAACGATGTCACTGCAAACATATTAGACGGAACCAGAAACCCGAAAGTTGTTGCATCATCCGATGGACGGAACGACGAAACGATCAACCCTACAGGGTTCACCGGATTACCTAATCCTTTGTTATTTACAGTGTCCAGTTGACGATCGGTAACACGCAGAAAAGTATAAGGTCCGTTATTTTCTTTTCTCTGCTGTTCCTTGAACGTTTTCAAAACAATTGCCATTGCTTTTCGCCATTCGTTGTCAAAAACCGAAGTGTCGTTTGTTATCTTCCAGTAATGATACGCCAAACGAATCGGATAACAAAGTGAATCTATCTCCCACTTACGTTCATGAAGCTCGGGTTTCATATCGGTGTTGTCCGTTATCCATTCTCCTTTGGGATTGGGTTCAGCATAAAACGCGTTAGCGTAAGGGTCGATGATAATACATTTAGTTTGTCTGTTGATAACACCCGCGATCATTTGCTTGAGTTGATTATCCTCATTCGTTAGCGGAAGATAAGGCCAAACCTGAGCCGATGAATCGCGAAGCCACATGGCATCAATATCACCCGTAATTACAAAAGTATCCGGTTTGCTGTTTTTCATTGAAAAATTAACGGTCGTATCCAATGTATTCGGGAAACAGTTTTCGAACATCCAGGCAAGTTTCTCATCTTTTATTTTGGGTTTGACCCTCGCTATAGTTGCTTCCACAGCTTTGGACGTAAATTTTCTTTTATTTACCGGCGGGCGTTGAGAAACGTATTTTCCCGGTTGGGTGTTAGTAATTACTATTTTTTCTTTAGCCCACGATGGAGTTACAGCCAGAGCCGTCAATCCAAAGGCACTTTTTTTTATAAAACTTCTTCTTGATGTCATGTTTGATTATTTATTTTTAGCGATATCGGTGAGTTCGGCAAAAAGTTCAATCATACAAGCATTATCGAGCAACCATTTGTATGGTTGTGCCGATTTTTCACTCCAGCTCTTTCCCAGTAAATTGTTTTCATCGGTTGTGTTGCTCCAAGCAAAATGTGCATTCTCAAGCATCGTTTGAACATACTTCTTATTTCCATCTTCAAAATAAAGAGCCTTTAACCCTCTGAAAAATATTACATTGAACCAGGGAGAATCGGGATAAAATACCTGATCGCCTGTAGTGGTCGATTTTATTTTAGTAAAATACTGATAAGTACCTAAGGCAGTTTTTTGAGCGTCAATCAGATAATTTTTATCGCCTGTAATCCGATAAAGTAAAACTCCGGCCTCAATCATTTGTCCGCTGTTGTAAGTATATTTTCTCTTATCGATATTACCATTTAGTGCAACATTATCCCAATAAACAAAATCCGACGGATCCAATAAATTGGTCTTTGTCCATTGATAGGTTTCTATGGCACGAGAAAGGAATTTTTCATCTTTAGTTAATTGGTACAATTTGGCACTAAGCACTGCAGAAGGAGCATTAGAACAAGTGTTCTTGCTGGTTTTCTTTTGTTCACACCAATAAATTCCACCACCTAAATTATCATCCCATCCACTGTAGATGAAATCGTATATTTCCAACGCCTTATTTAGATACTTTTGATTCTTTGTACTGGCATACAATGTACAAAAATCAAGTGCCAGCCACACGTTATCGTCATAAAATCGGTCACTGTGTCCTGCAAAAGTGGCGTAAGATTGATATCCGGCAGGCAAACGAGACGTATCAAAATATTTCTCCAAACCCGGTAGCAACCTGCTTTCCAACAAATCAAGATATTTATACTCTTTTGTAACATTGTAGAGTGCAGCAGCACCGGAAATAATACCGGAATAGGGCCATAGAAACGAAACTTCCTGATTTTGCTTTTGTATACTCCCATCTGCCAAGTAATCCACTTTATTATTAGGATTTACGGGATATGTCTCCAATAATAGGCCGTGTTTGGGTACATCGTAAAGTTTAATAATATTGTTAAGGATATAATCAGCAATTTGCTTTTCATTTCCTACCCCTTCTACCTTAGTATCAGGACTATTGGCATAACTGCGACAAGATAATAAAGCCAAAAAAATGAAAATGAAGACCGAAGATAATTTTTTGTAAACCATCTAAGTATTAAATAAAATATGAACAATTATTTATGAAAAATCTATCGGTAATTTCTTACGGAATGCATCTTTGAAGCACATAAGTGTTTCGGTTCGCGCCAGACCAAGTGGTTGAAGTTGGCTATGAATAATTCGAAGTAAATCTTTATTGTTTCTCGCAAATACTTTGATTAACAGGTCGTACTGACCGGTAGTATAATAACACTCGACTACTTCGGGAATTTTCTCAAGTTCTTTAACTACACCATCAAAAGACGAAGGAGAAACTAAAAATAAACCCACATATGCACAAGTTTCATAGCCTATCTTTTCAGAATCAAGAATAAATTCTGAGCCTTTTATGACTCCTAAATTTATAAGTTTTTGTACACGCTGATGAATCGCTGCACCCGATACGCCACACTCTCGCGCAACCTCGAGAAAAGGAATTCGAGCATTGTTTACAATAAGTTTTAAGATTTTTGCATCCAGTTCGTCTAAATCATGATAAGCCATAGTTATACTTTTAAATTGTTAGAAAAATGATATTTTTTTTACAAAAATATAAAAAAACGCACATATGACAGGCGAAAACAAATAAATTATCACAATTTTAACGAATTTAATGCAATGAAGGCAAATAAAGATGAAGAAGTTAACAACGCTTTTTCGTCGATAAGAAAAGATGATGAATGTAACTTGCCACAAGTTCCATTTTCATTGGCTACTCCAAATCGATAAAAACAGCACGGGTATTGTTGTGAGAAAAAGCCGAAATCTTCGGCAGTCATGCGTTTGGGATATTCTGAAACGTTGGCTTTGCCAAGAAATTCAATAGCTTGCAAACGGACTTTTTCGGTAATTTCGGCATGGCTCACGGTGCAAGGATAGCCGTCGGGCATGCGAATTTGGCACGTGCAGCCGAAAGCCGCGGCAGTGGATTCGATTATTGACGGAATGAGCGTGAGCATTTTTCGGCGTTCTTCTTCGTCCATACAGCGCAGCGAACCGGCGAGCATCACTTCCGAGGGAATGACGTTGGTGGCGCCATCGGCAATGAATTTCCCGAAAGAAAACGTCATGGGTTGAAACGGATTGCGCCGACGGCTCACGATTTGTTGCAGTGCGACGATGATGTTCGAGGCCGCCAACACCGTGTCGTTCAACTCGTGCGGCAACGCGCCGTGTCCGCCCTGCCCCATCACTTTTATGTGCACCTCGTCGGCCGATGCCATCACCGTGCCGGTTTGAAAGGCAACCGTTCCGGCAGGCAAATCTACGTAAGCGTGTTGTTTGACGATAAAATCGGGAGCGAAATCGCGAAACACACCATCTTTCAGCATCAAATCGGCTCCGCCGGGCGATTGCTCTTCGCCGGGTTGGAAAACAAACAGTGCCGTACCCGAAAACTCGTTTCGCATGGCGTGCACAATTTTTGCCGCGCCCATCAACGATGCTGTGTGAGAATCGTGCCCGCAAGCGTGCATTACACCTTCGGTGCGCGATTTGTAGGGCACATCGTTTGCCTCGTGAACGGGCAGCGCATCCATATCGGCCACGAAAGCGATGGTTTTTCCGTCGCCCGGTTTTTCGCCTTTCACCCACGCCAATATGCCGTGCCCGCCAATATTTGCCCGATAGGGAATGCCTTCGGCAGCTAAAAAATCGGCGATATATTTTGCCGTTTCCACTTCGTGGTACGATAGTTCGGGATGTTGGTGTAAATGGCGGTAGTGGCGGATGATTTCGGGGAAAATCGCATCGGCTTGTTCTTTGATTGTTTGTTTGAGGTTCATAAATACGCGCTTATTCTGAATGAACAAAAATAGCTATTTTTTCCTAAACAAGCAGCCATAATAAATTATATTATTTGCAATATTATTTTGAAATAAATAATTTTCATCTATCTTTGTAATTCACAATAAGCAATAAACATGAGAATATTTACCGAACAAGCATTAAAAGATTTTAGCCAACGGTATCCCGAAACGAAAACGGCGTTGCAAGAATGGTCGACAAAAGTAAAAAAAAGTGATTGGACGTGTTTTTCTGATATAAAAAAAACATTCAACAGTGTCGATTTTGTGGGTAATCAGCGGTATGTATTCAATATTAAAGGAAATAATTACAGGCTTGTGGTGGTAATAAAATTCACGATAAAATTCGTTTATATCCGTTTTATCGGCACACACGACGAATACGACAAAATTGATTGTAAAACCATTTAAGATTAAAAAATTATGACACGCATAGAAAACGAACAACAATACAACTGGGCTGTGAAAAGAGTGGAAGAGTTGCTTCCTTTGGTGGATGACAACACGCCGTTGGACAACCCGCACAGCATTGAACTGAAATTGCTTTCGGACTTGGTGGCGGACTACTCCGAAGCGCATTTCTCGCTTGGCGAACCCACGCTTGCCGATATTCTGAAACTGCGGATGTTTGAGATGGGATTGACGCAAAAATCGTTATCGGAACTGATTGGCGTGAGCCCATCGCGCGTGTGCAACTATCTTTCGGGTAAAAATGAGCCTACCTTGCAAGTTGCCCGAAAAATCAGCCGCGAGTTGAATATTGATGCGAATATTGTGTTGGGAGTGTGATTGGCGGATGATTTCGGGGTCATCCCGATTGCTCCTTCCTTGTGTATCGACCGTTCGGGATTCTCCCGACGGGTGTTTCATTATGCTTTCCGTTATCGGGGTCATCCCGATGGGTCAAGTCATATGTTTTCTGCGTTCGGGGTCGTCCCGATAGGTGCATCCTTTTGTTTTTCGCTTTCGGGACTATCCCGATACGTGCCTCACTCTGCTTTTAACGTTCGGGATGCTCCCGTGTAGAGACATCAAGTTTTGCAAAGATAGTGTTTATTATTTCTTGGCAAGGTTTTGAGGGAAGATTTTTGGAGTGTTTTCAATAATGTTGATAATATGTGGCGTTTGGCATTTCAAGGCTCCAGAGTATCAAACCGCTATTATATTTTATTAAATGTAAAAACGCTTAAAATTAGTATTATCTGCCAAATAAACTATATTTATAGTTAGTAATCGTATTTATTTATCAATTATCACTTTGAAATATTTCATCTCATATTTAAAATTACTGCCGACTTTCAAAATATTCCCTCTATAATCTAATGAGTCATAAGGCTGCATATCTATAATCTTTATTTCGAGAGTTAGTTTTCTTCTGTGTTTATTTATTATTTCTCCTTTAATAAGGTAATCATAATCTTCCTCTGAACAATTCTTACAAGTTGAATATTGAGTACTTATTCTTTTTTTTGATGTATCTAATCCAAATGGTATTTTTACAACATCTCCTATATCTAAATCTTTAAAGTCATTTTTATTTGTTTTACCAAACTCTTTAAATTCTCTACCAATTCTTTTTAAATCTGGCTTGTGTGGTTCAAAAAATCTGTCGTAGCAGATATTGTTATTCATAAAAATCCCATTCTTTACAGCATCTGAATGTATGTTTGATAAATTATCAAATCTTTTCTTACGAAGCCTATCAATTTTTCTTGAAGACATAAAGTCATAAATCACATCGTACATCATCACAACTTCAATTGTATCGCAAGTTTTATTCAATTTTATATCTGTCCACTCCATACCTATGTATCGAAACATCAAACTATCTGTTTCTTGTGGAATACTTATTTTAAACCATCCATCCATATCTGTTTTCCCAAGGAGTACATTATCAGAGTTTCTAATATCTAACATTGGTAATGGTTCTAAATCCTCAGAAATGATTCTCCCGGAAATAATTCTGTTTTGTCCATTGAGATTTAGACTTGTAAGAAGAACAGCTAATATTAATATTGTCGTAATTTTCATTTTAGTAAGCTGTTATGATATATTTGCTAACGCGTTATTCACTTAAAAAAAATCAACATTCATAATTGCAACTTTTACCCATTTGCTACTGTATAAAATCAGTAGAGACGCGGCATGCCACGTCTCTACAATAAAAAAATTACGATAATTTATGTATCACCAATCCCGAACGCAATTTGGGTTCAAACCACGTGGTTTTTGGTGGCATAATATTGCCCGTATCGGCAATGTCCATCAACTGTTTCATGGAAACGGGATAGAGGGCGAGGGCTGCTGCCATTTCGCCGCTATCGACGCGTTTTTTCAACTCGCCCAAGCCGCGGATTCCGCCCACGAAATCTACCCGTTTGTCGGAGCGCAGGTCTTTGATACCGAGGATTTCGTCCAAAATGAGGTTGGATGAGATGGTTACGTCCAGCACGCCAATGGGGTCGTTGTCGTTGTAAGTACCCTCGTTTGCCGTGAGCGAGTACCATTTGCCTTGCAAATAGAGGGCAAAATTGTGCAATTGATTGGGTTTGTAAATCTCTGTTCCTTTTTCTTCTACCCGGAAGTTTTGTTTCAGTTTGTTCAAAAATTCTTCGGGAGTGAGTCCGTTCAAATCGGTAACTACGCGGTTGTAGTCGATGATGGTCAGCTGGCTTTCGGGGAAGCAAACAGCCATAAAATAGTTGTACTCTTCATCGCCTTTGTGCGCAGCGTTGTTTTTTGCTTTTTCGGCACCCACCAGGGCTGCCGCTGCCGAGCGGTGGTGTCCATCGGCAATATACATGGCTGGGAATGTGGCGAAAATATCGGTAATGCGTTGGATGTCGGCATCGTTTGCAATTAACCAGAAGTGGTGTCCCACTCCGTCAACCGACACGAAATCGTATTCGGGTGCTTGTTGGATGGTGCGCGAAACGATGGCGTCAATCTCGTCGTTATCGGGATAAGCGAAGAACACGGGCTCGATGTTGGCGTTGTTTACACGCACGTGTTTCATGCGGTCTTCTTCTTTGTCGCGGCGGGTAAGCTCGTGTTTTTTGATTTTTCCGTTCATGTAGTCTTCCACATAAGCGCCAACCACCAATCCGTACTGCGTTTTACCGTTCATGGTTTGTGCATAAACGTAATACATTTCGTTTTCGTCTTGCACCAACCAACCTTTGTCTTGGAATAATTTGAAGTTCTCAACAGCTTTATCGTACACATCTGCGTCGTGTTCATCTTTTCCAACAGGAAATTCGATTTCCGGCTTGATAATTCGATACAACGATTTCTCGTTTCCATCTGCTTCCTTACGTGCCTCTTCGGAATTAAGCACATCATACGGACGTGATGCTACATCTTTTACAAACTGTTTGGGTGGGCGAACACCCTTGAATGGTTTAATAATAATTGCCATAATTTAAGATTAAGTAATTTGTTAATACGGTTGCAAAAATAGTGATTTTTTAGATGATAACGGCAACCTTCGTCCGGTTTATTTCAGATAAAAGTCATTATATTTGCCGAATAAATCTCAACAAACGTACAATATGATTCAAATTCCCGAACAAAAAATCATCGATGCTGCCGGGAAAAGCATGGACGAGTTTCTAAAAGTGTTTACCGATGCTTATCTCGATGCCGTTGACGGCGAAATTACCGTTGAAAACATGGATAAGCTAAACGGTTATCAGCACACGCTGCTGGCTTTTCGTTTTTTCACTGACGAAGTCCGCGAAGGTGGATTTGTACAGTTAATCCAGAACGGATACGGTGGATACATATTCGATAATCCAACGGCTAAAGCCTTAAAACTGATGGGTGCAAAGAGTTTATCGAAAATTCTGTATAAAGCCAAGGAAATCTACGATAAACATCGTGCAGAATTAGAACGCGAAACTACCGAAGAAGAATTTATGGCCATGTACGAGCAGTTTGAGCAATTCGACGAACTGGAAGAGAAATACATGGAAATTGAAGAGGAGCAAACCGCAATTATCGCCGAATATGTGGATGAGAATTTGGAAGATTTTGCGGAGATAAAAAAATAAATACCATATCTGATAAACATAAACCTATCAGATACGAATAACCCTTTTCTGGGAATTAAGAATTTTTCTCCTCTTCCAACAACGTTGCCGCTTCGCAAACCTCATTGTACCACTCTTCTCCAAATTTTCGGATAAGTGGCTCTTTCAGAAACTGATAGATTTTCACCCCCTCACGTTTACCTAATTTAATGGCAGGTTTGCATATCGACCATCGGTTGTAATTCAGCGCCGTAAATTCACTGAGCTTCTGCAAACGGATAGGATAAAGATGACATGAGATTGGCTTCTGTACCGAAATCCGCCCCTCGCGATAAGCTTTCTCAATGGAACACTTGCAAGTTCCATCTTCATCAAAATACGTAAACACGCACTCTCTTCCATTTATTATCGAAGTCACAAGCTCACCGTCATAATCGGTATAAGCAATGCCTTGTGCTTCGATAAGTTGTTGCGCCTGCGGTGAAAGATCGTCCCAAATTTCGGGCAAAATAGATTTTATTTGTTCAAACTCTTCTTGCTCCAGTGGTGCGCCCGAATCACCTTCAACACAGCAGGCACCTTTGCATTTAGTTAAGTTACAAATAAAATGTTCCTCAAAAATATCATCTGATAATATAGTATCTCTAATTTGAATCATTGTTTCTAATTAATTTTTTGTATCGCAAAAATATGAAATAAGTCAATAATCCGCTTGTAATCATCACAACGGACGAAGCCCACGTCAAAGGTTTATTCTCCAGCTGCTCCAACAAATTAGTTTCGCCTCCAAAATAAGTGATTATTACAACAGCAGCATTATTCACAAAGTGATAAAGCATGGGTATCCACAAGTTACGGGAGTAAAGGTATAAATATCCCAACACGGCTCCCATAATCAGGCGGGGGAAAAAACCATAAAATTGCAAATGTATAGCGCTAAAAATAAACGCTCCTATCCACACAGCCAAATGTCCGTTTCGCAGCCATTTTTCTATAAACTGTTGCAGAGCCCCTCTGAAGAAAATTTCTTCGACAAAAGCGGCAGCAGCGGCAATAATGAGCAAGTTCAGAAATAAATCGAAATAGTTTTTTCCTGCAAGGAAAATATCGGTAACGTGTTTGGCTGAATCTTCCATCTGTCGCATCCAGTCCTCGATAGCTTTTAACGAATCGGGAAGCACAATTTGTTCATTCCACTGAGCAACAACAGCTATCGCAGGATAGGAAACCAGAAAAACCAAAAGTCCATAAAAAAATCCCTGCGGCATTTTTTCGGTTTTCCTCACCCCAAGCATCTGCATCGGATTTTTCGTAATCCATCTGCAAATGGTGTAAGCCGGTAGAAACATCATAAAAATATCCTGCAAAATAATACTGAGCCTATAATACCAAATGGTATCCTGAAACGAAGGCTGAGAAATACCGGCCATAAATAAAATGGCGCCCGCCACAAACGAACCCATCACCGAAAACAAAAGCAGGTAAACAATCCTCGTCCTTTGAGAGCTATATTCGAGCATTTTTTGCATATTTCGTAATTCCAAGCTGCAAAGATAGACAAAATCAGGTGAATGCTAACGCCTTATTTTGCATTGTTTAAAGAATTAACCCTCAAATATTTTTTGCAGTTAACAATATAAAGCGTATTTTTGCATCCAATTTCAAAAATCGGATTTTAACATTTAAACCGGTTGATATTCAAATAAAAACAAGACAAAAAAGTTAATAATAAACAGTTCAAATGAAGGTAACACTCAACAAAACAAACAATGTGAACGGCATTATCGCCATTGAATTAGAAAAACCTGATTATCAAGACAACGTTGACAAATCGCTGAATCAATTCCGTCAGAAAGCCAATATTCCCGGTTTCCGGCAAGGAAAAGTACCTAAAGGAATTATACAGAAAATGTACGGAAAGTCGATACTTGCCGAAGAAATCAACAAACTGGTCAGCAATGAGTTATATAAATACATAAAAGATAACGATCTGAATATTTTGGGTGAGCCGTTGCCAAACGAAGAAGAACAAAAAACAATCGATTTCGATAAGGATGAAAACTTCGAATTCAAGTTCGATGTTGCTTTGGCTCCTGAATTTGAACTCTCGCTCAACAAAAGAGATACTCTCACTTCCTACAATATTAAACTGGAAGATGATCTACTGGATAAACAATACGATGCTTACAAGCAAAATTACGGAACCTATAAAAAGGTAGACGGCGAAGCTGTTGAAACTGATCTTTTAAAAGGAAAAATCATTGAAATAGACAATGGAGAACCTAAAGAAAATCTGCTCGAAATTGAAAACGGCATTATTATGCCATCATACATCAAAGACGAAGAAACCAAAAAGAAATTCGTAGGTTCCAAAGTGGGAGACAGCATCGTTTTCAACCCAAAAACTGCTTACGATAATAACGCTACCGAAATAGCGTCGTTATTACAAATCTCCAAAGACGACGTAAATGAAGTTAATTCTGATTTCACTTTCGAAATTCAGGAAGTTACCCGATACGAAGAAGCTGAAATGAATCAGGAACTGTTTGATAAAGTGCTGGGCGAAGGAGTAGTTTCATCAGAAGAAGACTTCAAATCGAAAGTGGCAGAAATGCTGAGCAGCCAGTTCAAACCCGCTGCCGATAGCCTGTTTATGAAATCAGCACGTGAGCTGATCCTTAAAAAACTGAAAGATGTGGAGTTTCCCGATGCATTCCTGAAACGCTGGTTACTGGTTGCTAATGAAAAAAATACGGAAGAGACTATAGAAACCGATTATCCAAAAATCGCAGAAGATTTGAAATTCCATCTTTCGAAGGAAAAAATCGTGAAAGAACAAGATATTAAAATCGAAAATACCGATGTGGAAGCTTTTGCAGCCGAAGTCGCTAAAGCGCAATTTTCGCAATACGGAATGAGCAATGTACCTGCCGATGTGTTGGAAAACTATGTAAAACGTATGCTTACCGATCAAAATACGGTTAGAAACATGTACGATCATGTGGTTGAAAACAAAGTTATGGATTGGCTGAAACAAACAGTTAAATTAAACGAGAAAGAAATATCGTCAAAAGATTTCGATAAACTTCTTTCGAAAGACTCTGAAGAAAAAGAAAATAAAGAAGACAAAGAATAAATATTGTTTCCTAAATAAAAATAAATATCTTTGTTATCGGTTAAAGTTGGCATTTTATTTGCATAGCATTTAGCAAATAGAATTTACTAACCCGCTTCAGCATAAAAGCTGATGATTAAAAACAAGATTTATGCAAAACGATTTTAGAAAATACGCCGTTAAACATCTCGGAATGAGCAGTGCACGCTTAGATGGCTATGCCAAAATAATAAGTGCCGGCGGCGGTTATATTTCCCCGACAATCATCGAAGAACGTCAGTTGAACGTTGCTCAAATGGACGTTTTTTCGCGTCTTATGATGGACAGAATTATCTTTCTCGGCACACAGATTGACGATTATACTGCCAACGTTATACAGGCACAGTTACTTTATCTCGATTCTGCCGATCAGGGAAAAGACATATCCATCTATATTAACTCGCCTGGAGGATCAGTATATGCAGGCTACGGAATTTACGATACTATGCAGTTCATTTCCAGTAATGTTACAACTATTTGCACAGGGATGGCAGCGTCTATGGCAGCTGTTTTACTGGTTGCAGGAACGCCCAAAAAGCGCTTTGCGCTCACGCATTCGCGCGTGATGATTCACCAACCGCTTGGTGGCGTGCAGGGACAAGCATCGGATATTGAAATTACTGCACGTGAAATCGCAAAAGTAAAACAGGAACTAAACACCATCATTTCCAAACACACCGGAAGACCCATCGAGGAAGTTTCCCGCGATTCGGATCGTGACTTCTGGATGAGTGCTTCTGAAGCTAAAGAATATGGAATGGTGGATGATATTTTGATAAAAAAATAAGAAGTTAGAAATCAGAAGTCAGAAGTTAAAGTCTGATATCTGAAATCTGATGTCTATTAGTCTATAAACAAATGGCAAAAAAAGCAAACAGTAGCAATCATTGCAGTTTTTGTGGAAGAAGTGAAAACGATGTAAATTTGCTTATTTCGGGAATATCAGGATATATCTGTGATATGTGTTCTGAACAGGCGCACGAGATTGTGAACGAAACATTTAAGAGCAGCGGAAAATCGACACCCGATATTTCACTTAGCTCACTTCCCAAGCCAAAGCAAATAAAGGAATTTCTTGATCAATACGTTATTGGTCAGGACAATGCGAAGCGTTTTCTTTCTGTTTCGGTTTACAATCACTACAAACGAATTCTGCAAAAAGCGGTGAAGGATGATGTTGAGATAGAGAAGTCCAACATCATCATGGTTGGTGCCACCGGAACAGGAAAAACCTTGCTGGCCAGAACCATTGCCAAGCTGCTGCGCGTGCCGTTTACCATTGTTGATGCCACTGTTCTCACCGAAGCCGGTTACGTGGGTGAAGATATCGAAAGTATTCTTACCCGATTGTTGCAAGTTGCAGATTATGACGTTGCCGCAGCTGAACGAGGTATCGTTTTCATAGATGAAATAGACAAAATTGCCCGCAAAGGCGACAATCCGTCCATCACCCGAGATGTAAGCGGTGAAGGCGTTCAGCAAGGTTTGTTGAAATTACTGGAAGGATCAGTAGTAAACGTACCGCCGCAAGGCGGAAGAAAACATCCCGAACAACGGATGATTGCCGTAAACACAAAAAATATACTGTTTGTCTGCGGCGGTGCTTTTGACGGGATCGAAAAGAAAATAGCCAATAGGCTGAATACACGTGTTGTAGGTTATGCAGCAAGCGGGAAGAATGCTGATATAGATCGCAACAACTTACTTCAATATATCACACCGATGGACTTAAAGTCGTTTGGGTTGATTCCCGAAATTATCGGACGTCTGCCAATACTTACTTATCTGGAACCGTTGGATAGAGCTGCTTTGCTGAGAATTCTCACCGAACCGAAAAACTCCATCATCAAACAATACGAAAAACTCTTCTCCATGGACAATGTTACACTCACGTTCGATAAGGATGTTTATGAGTATATCGTGGATAAAGCTATCGAATTCAAGCTCGGAGCTCGCGGATTGCGTTCCATTGTAGAAGTCATTATGATAGACGCTATGTTCAACACACCGTCGGAAGAAAAGAAAAAATTACACGTAACTCGCGAATATGCTGTTAAGCATTTCGAAAAGTCTGATTTCCGACACCTGAAAGTAGCTTAAAAACAGTCACTTTTTTTGGCTTTTTTTTTAAATTCCTGTTTCAGGAGGGGGTTTTCTGTGTCAAAAATTCAAAAGTAAGATTTTTAACACTAGTAATTTGTTTATTCAATCTTTATGATTTAATTTAGTTCTTATTTTTGAATTGGATTTGTTTTGAAATCTAAAATACTTTCATAAATTTGCATAATTCCAAATATGCTTAATGTGTTTTAATTTCAAAGTATAAAGTGCTCCTATTATGGAAAAGCAAAAAGATCTATACGAAGGATTGAAGAAATATTTCGGATTCGATACTTTCAAGGGGAATCAACAAGCCATTATCGAAAGTGTTCTGTCCGGGAAAGATACTTTTGTATTGATGCCGACCGGCGGGGGTAAGTCACTTTGTTATCAGCTTCCGGCATTGCTCTCGGAAGGAACCGCAATTATCATCTCACCGCTTATCGCTCTGATGAAAAATCAGGTGGATGCTATGCGGAACTTCAGCGAAGAAGATGGAATTGCACATTTTCTTAACTCATCGTTAAACAAGCAGGAAATTGAAGAAGTTAAGCAGGATATAGTCTCGGGGAAGACCAAATTGTTATACGTTGCCCCCGAGTCGCTCACCAAAATGGAGAATATTGAGTTTCTTCAGAACGTTTCAATATCGTTTTACGCTGTAGATGAAGCACATTGTATATCAGAATGGGGACACGACTTCCGCCCCGAGTACCGTCGTATAAAACCCATTATCAGCGAGATAGGCACAAGACCGGTAATTGCTTTAACGGCAACTGCTACGCCGAAAGTGCAACACGATATTCAAAAAACGCTGGGAATGTTGGATGCAGCGGTTTTTAAATCTTCGTTTAATCGGTCAAACTTATATTACGAAGTACGAGAAAAGAACGATAAGGTTGATAAAGAAATAATAAAATACATCCTGTCGCAGGGAACAAAATCTGGAATCGTTTATTGCCTGAGTAGAAAAAAAGTGGATGATTTTGCCCAGATCCTTCAGGCAAATGACATCAGGGCTTTGCCCTATCACGCAGGAATGGACGCTGCCACACGCAGTTTCAATCAAGATTCCTTTTTGATGGAACAGGCCGAAGTGATCGTGGCTACCATTGCCTTCGGGATGGGGATTGACAAACCCGATGTGCGATACGTAATCCATTACGACATACCAAAAAGTCTCGAAGGATACTATCAGGAAACCGGGCGCTCCGGGCGCGACGGAGGCGAAGGCAAATGTATTGCTTTCTATTCCAATAAAGATTTACAAAAACTGGAACGTTTTATGCAAGGTAAACCCGTTTCCGAGCAGGAAATAGGAAAACAACTACTACTTGAAACAGCTGCCTATGCCGAAACTTCCGTGTGCCGGAGAAAAATGCTTTTGCATTACTTCGGTGAAGATTATAACGAACCAAATTGTGGAAATTGCGATAATTGTTTAAATCCAAAAATAAAAGTGGAAGCTAAAGAATTACTTGTCACCGTTTTAGAGGCCATATCTGTGTTGAAAGAAAAACACAAAGCCGATTATTTGACTAATTTTTTACTCGGAAAAGAGACATCCGAGATAGAGACGTTTGAACACAACGAACTGGAAGAATTCGGGTCAGGATCGGATGAAGAAGAGAGTACCTGGGAAACGGTCATTCGTCAGGCATTGCTTGACAATTATTTAAAAAAGGACATTGAAAACTACGGAATTCTAAAAATAACAAAAAAAGGAAAGGAGTTTCTGAAAAAACCGGTTTCATTTAAAATTACGAAAGAGGAGGATGAAGACGAAGCCGATATCGATGAACTGGAATCAGAAGAAGGTGTTATTACATCTGGTGGCGGAAATTTAGGTGCAGCCGATCCGGCATTGTTCTCGATGATGAAAGATCTAAGAAAGAAAATATCTAAAAAGCTCAATGTACCGCCATACGTCATATTCCAACCCGCATCTTTGGAAGCAATGGCTACCTCCTATCCTATTACACTGGAAGAGCTGCAAAACATTCCGGGTGTGGGATCTGGAAAAGCCAAAAGATACGGACAGGAGTTTATTGAACTTATTAAGAAGCACGTAGAAGAAAACGAAATTATACGTCCCGAAGATCTGCGGGTTAAGACAGTAGCCAACAAATCGAAGCTTAAAGTTTCCATAGTACAGGCAATCGATAGAAAAGTTGCACTCGACGATCTGGCTGAATCCAAAGGAATAGACTTTAATGAGATGTTATCGGAAGTTGAAGCCATAGTTTATTCGGGTACCAAAATAAATATCAATTATTTTCTGGAGGAAGTAGTGGATGTTGACGTGATCGACGATATTTACGAGTACTTCAGAGAAGCGGAGACCGATAATTTGGAGAAAGCCATGGATGAACTTCCGGACTATTCAGAAACCGAAATTCGTTTAGTTCGGATCAAGTTCTTCTCGGACATGGCAAACTAAGCATCTAAAAACTATTGCATCCGATTTACTGTTTATAAGTAATCGAAGGAAAATAAAAATGAAATATTTGCAAAATATAAACAGTCCGGCAGATCTCAAAAAATTAAACATAGGACAGCTCAACGATGTTTGTGCTGATTTAAGAGAATTCATTATTGATCAGCTCTCGAGCAATCCCGGACACTTTGCATCGAGTTTAGGGACTGTTGAACTTACTGTAGCACTTCATTATCTATATAACACTCCATATGATCGGCTTGTTTGGGATGTAGGCCATCAAGCTTACGGGCATAAAATTCTAACAGGCAGACGCGATATTTTTCACACCAACCGTAGACTAGGAGGCCTATCAGGTTTCACTAACCCCAATGAAAGTGAGTACGATACTTTTGCTGCCGGACACGCTTCCACATCTATCTCGGCAGCTCTTGGAATGGCTGTGGCAGCATCGCTTAACGGTGAAGAGGATCGCCGGGTAGTAGCCATTATTGGAGACGGTTCAATGACCGGAGGATTGGCTTACGAGGGGCTTAACAACGCTTGCTCCCAACCAAACAATCTACTTATCATCCTAAATGACAACGATATGTCTATCGATGGCAATGTAGGTGGGATTCAGGATTATTTGGTAAAAATGACCACATCTTCTCAGTATAATAAAATGCGGAGTAAGGTCTACCAATCCATCAAAAATAAAAAACTAATTTCTGAGGAAAAGAAAAATATCGTACTCCGTTTTAACAACAGCGTAAAATCTCTTATTACCCAACAACAAAATATGTTCGAGGGGTTCAATATCCGATATTTCGGGCCTGTTGACGGACACGACTTACCTGGGCTTATCCGCGTCCTGCGAAACATCAGGGACATGAAGGGACCAAGGTTGCTTCATATTAAAACCGTCAAAGGAAAGGGTTTTAAACCCGCGGAGAAAGCAGCTACCATCTGGCATGCCCCCGGATTATTTGATAAGGAGACCGGAGAACGCATTGTAAGGAACAAAATAAATCAACCTCAACTTTATCAGGATGTTTTCGGACATACATTGGTAGAAATGGCCGAGAAAAATAGAAAGATTGTCGGAATCACACCAGCTATGCCCACGGGATGTTCCATGACTTATATGATGCATAAATTCCCAAAAAGAGCTTTCGATGTAGGAATTGCCGAAGCACACGCTGTAACTTTTTCTGCAGGAATGGCCAAGGAAGGTTTTATTCCGTTTTGCAATATCTATTCTTCATTTATGCAACGCGCTTATGATCAGGTCATTCACGACGTGGCTTTACAAAACCTCAAGGTTATCATGTGTCTCGACAGAGCCGGGCTTGTAGGTGAAGACGGACCTACACACCACGGTGTTTTCGATTTAGCGTATTTCAGACCTATCCCTAATCTGGTTATCTCTGCTCCATTCAATGAGCACGATCTTCGCAATTTAATGTACACATCTGTTTATGGAAATGACGGACCGTTTGTAATCCGATATCCGCGCGGACAAGGCGAGATGGTTGATTGGCGAAACCAACCTCAGCTTATACCAATAGGTAAAGGTAAGAAACTGAAGAAAGGCAAAGATATTGCTCTGCTTTCCATTGGAACTATAGGCAACAGCGCTGTAAAAGCTATCGCACAGGCTGAAGAAATAGGGATTAGCGTGGCTCACTACGATATGCTTTTCTTGAAACCCATAGATAAAGAGATGCTTGGCAAGGTTGCCAAAAAGTTCAAATACATCATAACATTGGAAGATGGGGTAATTGAAGGAGGAATGGGAAGTGCTGTAATAGAATTTTTAGCCGATAGTGGATTTACGAATAACAGAGTTTTCAGGATAGGTGTCGAAGATGAATTTATCACCCACGGCCCGATGAAAGAACTGCATAAGGTGGCTAAAATCGATGAAGAAAGCATTTATCAAAAAATTATTGAAGTACATAGATTAAAGAAACAAGAATCTGAAGAAAATCATAACGGAAGTATTGTTGTTATTCAAGAACAAAACGATTTGAATAATTAAAAACGATAACAACTGTTTTTCTTATTAAATACCTTTAATGGAATCCAGGTATAACTTTAATAAACCATAACGGATGAAAATATTAATAGCCGGAGCAGGAGAAGTCGGAACCCATCTTGCAAAATTGCTCGGGCAGGAAAATCATGACATCACATTGATGGATAGCAGTAAAGAACGATTGATGACCGTTCGAGATAATGCTGAACTATTGACTTTCATTGGAAACTGTACATCATTGAAAGATCTTACCGAAGCCGGTGTAGCCGATTCCGATCTATTCATCGGTGTTACTCCCGAAGAGTCAAAGAATATAAATGCTTGTATGCTGGCTGCCAATCTGGGTGTAAAAAAAACGCTCGCACGAATAGATAATTACGAGTATCTTCTTCCTAAAAATGTGGAGTTCTTTGATAAATTGGGTATTCATTCGATGATTTATCCCGAAATGATGGCTGCCCGTGAAATAGTTTCTTCACTTAAGACTCCCTGGACAAGGGTTTGGTGGGAATTATCGAACGGATCAATTATACTTACTGCTGCTAAAATCAGATCAAACGCACCTATCGCTAATTGGTATCTTCGCGAACTTCCAAACGCGGGTAAAAAATTTCATATTGTGGTAATAAAACGTGGAAATCAAACATTAATCCCAAAAGGAAACGATCAGATTCTTCCAAACGATATTCTATATTTTACCACGCTGAGAAAAAATCTGGATGAGATGCCTGCTATTATGGGTAAAACGTCGTTCGAAACTAAAAATGTGATGTTTATGGGTGGAAGCAGGATTACAATGAGGGCCATACAATATCTTCCGTCAAACATAAATATTAAAATAATAGAGCAGAACCGGGAAAGAGCTGAAAAGTTGGTTGAAATTTCACCATCCAATGTAACTATATTTTTAGGCGATGCACGTGATGCAGAATTATTGCTGAGTGAAGGCATTTCCGAAATGGATGCTTTTATTGCACTTACGGGGAACTCAGAAGCCAATATACTCGGGTGCATGATGGCAAAACAATACGGTGTGAAAAAGACCATTGCCGAAGTGGAGAATATCGACTATATTCCCATGGCAGAACGCTTTGATATTGGCACTGTTATCAACAAAAAACTACTGGCAGCAAGTAAGATATACGAACTTCTGCTCAGGGCTGATGCTTCAAATATAAAATGTCTCACATTCTCAAACGCCAACGTGGGAGAAGTTATCGCTAAGCCCAATTCGAAGGTGACCAAAAAACTAATCAAAAACTTAAATTTGCCATCCGACATGACGCTTGGCGCACTTATACGAAACGGTGAACCTATGCTCATAGACGGTGATACGCTTATAGAACCGTACGATCAAGTGATGGTATTTTTTATGAATACATCGTTGAAAAGTATCGAAAGTTTTTTTAATTGATGTTTTAGATGTTTCACTTATTTCAACATAACCCAGAAAACCAAAGTTCTATTTGTTTATTTTTCTCTTTGCCTAAGGGCAAATCTTCTGTTTATGAACGTAGTGAAAAATCAGCCTACACCTTAATTTAAACACCGAAGCATTAATGCGGAACTTCAACTATCAGTTTGTATTTAGCAGCATAGGTTTAATTTTGATGATCGAATCATCATTTATGCTGGTTTCTGCATTCGTCGGTGAAGTTTATCTGGAATCTTCTGTTTACAGTCTCTATATATCTTCGTTAATTACCTTCATCTCTGGACTTTCGTTGTTTTTAATTGGGAGGAAGAGACGCAAAGGTAAACGAATATCACAACGGGAAGTATATCTTACCGTAACTCTTGTATGGGTTTTAATGGCACTTTTTGGCACACTACCCTTTCTGATTGGCGGCGCAGTACCCACTTTTACCGATGCTTTTTTTGAAAGTGTTTGCGGATTTACCACTACCGGGAGTTCCACTCTACTTAATATAGAGGCCTTTCCAAAATCGTTGCACTTTTGGCGAAGTTTTACCCAATGGATAGGAGGTATAGGGATTATCATCTTCGTGATGTCTTTTTTACCGATGTTTGGCGGCAGTTCCTATCATTTTTATAATGCCGAAGCAACCGGAATTTCCAAAGAGCAATTACGACCGCGTATCAGCGACATCACCCGGAATATGTCCATTACATATTTGGGATTAACCGTAGTTGGATTTCTTTTGCTGTGGGCAGGTCCCATGGATGCTTTTGATGCAGCCTGCCATACTTTCACCAGCATTTCTACCGGAGGATTCTCTACAAAACAAGCCAGTATTGCACACTTTAATTCTGCTTACACTGAATATGTGATAATATTTTTGATGTTTACAGGTGGCATAAGATTTCTGTTATTATTTAATCTGTTCCGACATTTTTCAGGTAAAATTTTTAAAGATGAAGAGTTCTTGTGGTACTCCTTCATGATACTCGGCTTTACATTCATAATTACCATTGCTTTGTATGTAGAAGGCAACGTGTTGGGATCAGCTGAAAACACCATCAGAACAGTTCTTTTCCAAGTTGTTGCGGCAATTACTACCACCGGATATGCTACTACTGATTTTTTACGATGGGGACAATTTTATTGGTTCCTTTTCCTCGCTATGGTTCTGTTTTGTGGCAGCGAAGGCTCAACATCGGGTGGGATGAAAATATCACGATTAATCATTCTGGTGAAAAACACAAGAGTAGTATTCCGTCGTCAGGTACATCCGCAAGCGTTGTATATGGTGAAGATAAACGGACAGGTTTATTCAACTGCTGTAGTTGAAAAAGTGCTTGCTTTTGTTTTTCTTTATCTGACCATCATTGGATTAAGTGCTATTATATTGAGTTTTACCGGCATGTCGTTTGATGAATCTATTGGAACAGCGGCTTCAAGTATGAGTAGTTATGGGTTTGGGCTGGGAGATTTCGGCCCGTCAGGAAACTTTTCTACCGCTACTGATTTCGCTAAATATTTTTTATCTTTCCTTATGATTGTTGGCCGGTTAGAAGTATTTACAGTGCTTTCACTATTTACGGCAAGTCTATGGAAAAAGTGATTTAAAATTAATGCTGTTGCGTTAATAAATCTTTATTATTAACGCAACAGCAGTAATTTTAAATCACTTTTTCCAAAAACCTT